>JALRDR010000240.1 GCA_023262145.1 Planctomycetaceae bacterium
GCACACTCAGTGATGGAATTCCATTGAGTGCGGCTTTCATTCCACTCGTGCCCGACGCTTCCAGGGGTGGCTCAGGAGTATTCAGCCAGACATCGACGCCACTGGTGATGAGATGCCCAAGACGAAGGTCGTAGTTCTCAAGGAAAACAATCCGGACAATGCCGTCAGTTGCCGTCTGATGACCAATGATCTCGCGGATCAGTTCCTTGCCTCGATTGTCGCGAGGATGGGCCTTACCCGCCAGCACCACTTGCAGTCCATTGGCCTGCGCGGCCAATCTCTTGAGACGAGCGCAGTCCTGAAACAGCAGCGTAGGGCGCTTGTAGGCCGTCATGCGGCGGGCGAACCCCAACGTCAGTGTCTCTCCATCCATCGCGACTCCGGTCGTGTCCCGAACGTGTTGCAGCAACGTCTGCTTTTGCTGCTGGTGTGCCGACCACAACTCCTCGGGCGGAATGCTGAGTGCTGATCTGAGGCTATAGTTGTCGTCCCGCCATCCGGGAATATGGCGATCAAACAGCGTTTGTACAGCCGGACCTGCCCATGTCGCTGCATGAACACCGTTGGTGATCGCGTCAATGACATAGCGGCCAAACATGTGCTGAGAAACGAGCCCGTGCCGCTTGGCAACGCCATTTACGTAATGGCTCAAGTTCAGAGCGAGGTAAGTCAGGTTGAGCACACCCTCACAGCAGAAGACATCTTTCATTTCATAGACGTCCTTACGCCCGAGCACCTGTCGCACCAATTCCATGGGAAACTGGTCATGGCCCGCCGGCACCGGTGTATGGGTCGTAAAGACACACTGCTTTCGGACGGCGTCGATATCCTCATGGGTAATCTGACTCCGCCCATGACCGGCAGCGACTCGGTCCAGCAGTTCCAGAGTCAGCAGGCTGGCGTGCCCCTCATTCAGATGGAATCGCTGAATCTGATCAAAGCCCAAGGCGCCCAGCAGCCGGACACCTCCGACTCCCAGCACGACTTCCTGACAGAGCCGAAAATGCTGGTCTCCACCATACAGCCAGTCCGTCAGACGCCGGTCACAGTCAGCATTTTCAGGAAGTTCTGTGTCAAGGAGAAAGACCGGTACGACGTGCCCGGTGCAGCCGGTAATTTCGTACCGCCAGCCACGGACATGCACCGTGCGATCTTCGATGACGACAGTCGTTCGTCCGGAGGCCTCTTGCAGGTGGTCATCAACGCACCAACGGTCCTCAGCCTCGATTTGCCGTCCGCCTTCATCGATGCGTTGGCGGAAATACCCTTTGCGCGACAGCAGAGAAACGCCAACCATCGGCAGGCGCATGTCGGCGGCTGAACGAAGTGTGTCTCCCGCCAAGACACCGAGTCCACCCGCATAGGTAGGGATGTCCGGGGCAAGGGCCACCTCCATGGAGAAATACGCAATTGATCGGTTGGTCATAGTCAACGATGCCTTATTGAAAGCGGCATAGCACCGCACATTACCAACTGATGTGCGGTGCTTTCAGTCGCTCGATCCCAACTACTCCTTGTGGATCTTGGCGAGGTACTCATCCGGGTTGTCGAGAACTTTCTGCTTGCAGCCGTCGCAGCAGATCCAGACGGACTCTCCATTTACATCGACTTTGATCGGGGCACCCATCGAGCCGAGCATCTCCCCGCTGACAGGACAGAAGTGCTGTTTCTCGGCGGATGCGGCATCTTCAGGCGACAACTTCGCCAGTTCCGCCTTCATCTTCTCCATGTCTGAACCGGCGGTTCCATGGTCGTGGTCTGCATGATTGTGTGTATCCGACGAAGCGCTGGAATTGCCAGATTGCGTCGGTGCGGTTGATGTCCCGCTGCAACCGGCAATCACGATGGCCGCGACTGCGAGGGGAATCGTCGACAAGAGGAGTTGTTTCATCAGGAGTTCCTTCCAGTGTCAGAGTGGACTATCAGAATTAGATGCCAACCGAACCTGCGAATTGTCGGCCTGGTTAGCTGAGGAGGTTGACGACACGACGTCTATTGCTTTTTCTCCGGCTGAGCATCCGTCTTGTGCTCATGGCCGTGATCGCCATGGGCCGCCGCTGGTGCCGGCGGCGCGATCCCCAACTCCTTCAAGAGTGCCTGGTGCTCCGCCTCGGCAGCCTTCAGCTTGGCTTCCAGGCCTGAGCAGTGTGCACACATTTGCACAGTCTCCACGCCATTTTCCGTGATGGTCTTGGTCATCATTCCGCAGAGTTTCTCGCATTCCTCAAGATGCTTCTGCAGGGCGACGACCTTCTCGTGGACGCCCGCTTCCTTGGCGGCTTCCTCGCCGAGCTTGGCGATTTCCTTCCTGGTGGCTGCGACGTTCTGCTGAATGGCTGACAGGTGCTCCCGGGCAGTTGCGGCGGGAAGCTGCTTGCAGTTCTGGCCGTAGGCGTTGAGGGCCTGAGTATGTGTCCGTGCTGACTGCTGGTACGTCCAGGCGGACCACGGGCGATACCCGCCTCCGATCGAACCTGACTGCTGATGCCGCTGCTGCATCTTGGCACGGGCTTGCAGGGCGGCGTTCTGTGCCATCGCCGCCTGACCCGACAAGACCAGCACCGCTGAACTGAGGAACGCTGCGAAGAGCATACTGTGTGTTCGTGACATGGGTGTACTTCCTTCACTGTTGAAGAGCCGTGCATTCCGGGCGGCGAGCGCCCACACGTGGGGCGGTGCACGGTCGACGGGAATTGGTCAACCTCGCTGCTGCCTGTTGGATGCAACACGGGAGGCCGTTCTTCACGCGTCTACGGAAGAATTTCTCGATTGCCGACTCGTGCATTCAACTCACGTTGGCAAATCGAACCCGCACCAAAGTCGCGTCAGCCCTCTCGTCTCGATATTCTTTGCAGATTAAGACGACCGACAGCCGTGCCAATTCATGACGTCCCAATGACTTGTGCAGACGTTGTCGAGTGTGGTCCGACTGGAAGTCTGGCGGTGCGGATGGTGCGCCTGCTTCCGGAGGTCACGAGGACGAGAATTTGAAAAACTGATGATTCGCGTGAAGAAAATCCAGATTGATGGCATCTAACAGGACATCGCAGGAACAGGACTCGCGAAACACGGCAGGATTGTCTGCCGATGTGATCGCGGGTTGCTGCGCCGGCGACAGAAATTCCCAGAGATCCCTTTACGAAAGCTGCCACTCACAGGTGTACCGTCTCATGGTTCGTCTCGTGGGAGTCCAGAACGCCGAGGATGTCACTCAGCAGGTCTTCCTGCAGACTTTTCGGAAACTGCAACAGTTTGCGGAAGAGTCACGCTTTGAGACCTGGCTGTATCGACTGGCGACGAACGAGGCGCTGCAGTTTCTCAGGAAGGAACGCCGCTGGAGATTCCAGCCACTGTTGGTGGACCCGATGAACCAGAAGCCGGAACAAAATGACGGACATGATCGCCGAGACCTGCTTGACCAGGCTCTCCAGCGAATCGACCCCGAATTGCGATCCGTTTTCGTTCTTAAGGAAGTTGAGTCTCTGTCCTACCGGGAGATTGCCGAGGTGATGGACATCCCGGAAGGGACAGTCGGATCGCGTTTGAACCGAGCCCGCCGTGAACTCCAGCAACATCTGACTGATCTCGGTTGGGAGGCGTGACATGAATTGCGACGAAGTCAAAAACCTGATGTCGGCCTACTTCGATGGCGAATTGAGTGACGAAGTTCGTGAGCAGGTTCAGCAGCACGTTGAGGGCTGCGCAGACTGCCGCAAGGAACTGGATGGTTTCAGTCGTTTGTCGCAGCTCGCATCCAGTGCTACGGTTTCACCTCCGTCCGCAGAGCTTTGGAAGCGGATTGAGTCTGGGCTGGACAGCGATGATGCGCCAACCACGACGCCACGACAATCTACGTCGCCACGCTCAGTAACAGCCTGGTCTACCAGACGCTGGGCGATCCTCGCAGCCATGGTTCTGGTTGCCGTGAGTGTCAGCGTCGTCGGCTACCGGTCGTTGTTCCCGTCAAGTGAGCACCACCAGTTCATGGCAGTGTTTGGAGAGTAC
>JALRDR010000242.1 GCA_023262145.1 Planctomycetaceae bacterium
GCTGCCGGCATTATGCCCCAGTCGGTGCAGGTCGATGCGGCCTGTATTGCCGGGCAAAGTTGTGATTGGTGTGCCGAGATCGTCGATGGTGTAGGTGACCACATTGGTCAGGCCGGCGATCAGCGCTGCAGCAATAATCTCTGTAAATGCCTCCTGCTTCTGGACCAGTGTGGCATTGGGACCACCGTCCGCGTGTATCGGGTCAATCATGGGAAGATGGCGCTCAATCACCTCGGTCATGTCCGCAACCCGTGCGTTCCGCCGACGAATCGACTCAATCGAGTCGAGATGTCCGCTGATCTTGTTTCGTTCCGTGCCACTCAATCCCGGCAGACGTCTTCCTTCCTGCTCATGCAGGTAATCCAGCAGTGAATTATCGGATTCGGCTGCTGCTGTATTGGTGACGGATTTGAAGAGCTCATTCCAGGCTGTCATCGGATCTGCATAGCAGTAGTTTCGCTGATGTGCCGCAGGTGCCGAAAATCCGGCGACGATCCCCTGCCGGAATGCCACACCGGACCCGGCTGATGCAAGTGAGACCTCCACATGGCCAAATGGTGACGGGAACAGTCGAGCCAGCTCAAAGTCGACGGTTGTACGTTTGATCCCGCTGAGCACATTGCGTCCCGCCTTGTATGCTCCCATGCAGCCGGAGAATGAGTAGTGTCCGCCGCCACTCACCGCCATGGAGATTCCATGCAGGATGGTCATCCGATCCTGATGCGGTTGCAGTACCTTCAGCCAGTCGGGCAGTTCATGGCGATCGAGTCCGACTTCAAATGCCTGTTTATTCTCATCCAGCTTTCGCTCTGCGTCAGAAAACGACGGCAGGGTGCAGTACCTCGGCACGTTTCCATTTGACTTGCGAATGAAGATGTAGCGGTGTGGCGACGGAGTATCCTGTGCTGCATCTGCCACAGCGAGATGGCTGAAGCACGGGGACATCACCAGTGAGGATGTTCCCAGGGCAGTCCTGCTGAAGAATTCTCTGCGGCGAATTGTCATGGCTGCTGTTTACCTGGTCTGCGATAGATGAATGAATCCGAGGTCAGCAGTGAAATGATGACCGCATCGAAGCTGCCACCACTGCTGAGGTAGGCCTCGTCGGCCTGCATCAGAGTATTGGAATCAGAGATTGTTTCGTTCCGTCCAAGGAAATAGCGAAAAGCGTGTCGAATGATGGACTGTCGCACGCGATCTGCTTCTGACAGTCGATCAATCAGTTCAAAGGCATCGAGGACGTCGCCATCCAGAGTGCCGTTGCCAGTTCCCTCCAGTGTACCGCGCGCATCGACTGGCAGCGTCTCATACTGAGCAAGCTGTACGCCCTGCACAAGGGGAGCCTGCTGCTGTGCCGTGATCAGGTTCGCTTCGTGTTCGAGACGCTCCTGTGTGCGATATCGACCAAAATCATCGAAGATCTCGAATGGAAGCCCGAGGGGGTCCATTTTTCGGTGGCAGGAGCGGCAATAGGAATCGCTGGTGCGTTCTTCCAGCCGCTGCCGGAGGGTCCGCGTATGATCTTCAGGGATCACTGCGTCCACAGTAATGGGGACATCCGGAACAGTACCTGCCAGCAGTTTTTCACGAATCCACCTGCCGCGTCTGACCGGATCAGTTTCTGTGTTGAGTGAGTGCGCTATCAGCCATGCCGGGTGAGTGAGCATTCCCTTGCGGTGCTCAATTTTCGTCGGCTGAACGGGGGGATAGTCCCAGTCGCGATAGTCAATATTGAAGTAAGTCGTCACCTGATGTTCACGCATCACCTGCCCGGTGCGACCCGTTGCATTGCCTTTGTGCCAGTAGGCCATGTTGATCTCGTCGTACGGCATCGCATGCCGTTGTCCCCTGCCCAGACGTTCCTCAAGACTGTTCATCGTCTGTCGGAAGCTTCCCACCCAGCCACTTCGGCGGCGGTCATCCTGCAGGAAATTATTGAAAACAGTTCCGCGCATCTTCATGCGTTCAATGAACGGCCAGTGCTGATACAGTTCTGCTTCCGTGAAATTCTGCCAGTCAAGTTTCCGGAAATAATCGTAGATGGTCTGCAGCCGATCACAGGATTCCTGCATGGCGGCATTATTGCCGGAGTGAAATACGTAGAATTCTTCGGTGGTGAGCAGTTCTTCAAGGACATTCTGATCGCGTTGCAGAATGTGGTCGACCAGCATGTCAGCCTCGTCCACGAGGCGGCTGACGGCGCTTTCATGCCGCCCGGCGCCGAATCGTGCGTCGTCCTTGAACACTTTCATTGCTGCCGGGTAGCCAAAGAACTCGCGAAAGAATCGGAGTTTCCGGATCGGCGTATTGGTGATGCTGGAGTTGAAGCTTCCCTTCTGTACGGTTTCGTCAATGACGTAGTACTGGTCGCGCCGCTGCAGCATGCGAGTCACCTCACGGCGATAGTCATCTCGCGTCTGCAGACGTCCCTCGATCACTGCAGTGACAAGTTCAGCATCCGGACTGGAATCCGTCAGCGCGAATGACAAAGCGTAGCTGGCATCTCGAGGTGACATCATCCTGCGCTGATGTTCATCCGCCGGCCCGACGCCAAATTCATATCGGTAGACCCGTTCCGAATTCAGCAGCATCGATTCGACGAGCTTCGCAATGGCATCCTGCGTGCTCAGCGTGTTCATGCAGCTGAGCAGAAAGGAGATACTGTCGGCCAACTCCGATTCAGTCGGAGCGCGCTCAAGAACTCGCTGAAAGAGCTCTGAGATCAGTGGCTGCAGCTGGGATTGATCCGTCTGGCCCGCATCAGCGCGCTCAGCAGCAAATTGCTGCCGCCAGTGGGTCATGCACTTCTCTCTGATCTGCTGATAAGTATCTCCTGCCTGCCGCTGCGACAGGAGAGTTCGCCGGATCTCTTTCATCTCTGCTTCGGCGAGCGGTTTCCAGGCGGGTGGCTGGATGTTCCTTTTCTTCACATCTTCAAGGATCAGCTGCATATCCCAGTTCGTATTCAGCACTTTCATGATGGAGATGCGGTTTTCGAGGCGTCTGCTGTGAATACCCTGCATGAACCAGTCGCGCTCACATTTCAGAATCACCTCATTCCATGTGGTGTCGTCGCTCAGATACTGTCCGATACCCTGATAGATCGCACTGAGGTCCTGACCGTCGTAGCGATCCAGCAGGCCGAGATTCGTTTCGGGACGCGGCGTCCCGTCGCGATTTGTGACCTGCGGTGGGTTCGGGACATCGATGCGGACAAGCTGCGGAAGCATGGCTTCGTGTCTGTCCGGAAACAGCTCGATCAGCAGATGCTCAATGTGATCCTGCAGAAACTGGCCTCGTCGCCGCAGTGTTTCCCGATGTTCCAGTTCCTGCTTCATGACTTCGTACATGGCAGGGAAATGGGCTTTCATGGTAGGTTCCGCCACCATGTACTCGGAGATCTTGCGGGAATTGGACACCATCGTCAGCAGGTGTCCACTGGTGAGTGATCCGAGTGCGTAGTAGCGCACACCAATTTCCTCGGGCAGCAGGAATGGATTGGTAATTCGCTGCCGGAGTGACTGACCTCCGAATCGAGTACCCAGCCCGACACCGTTATCACCGGTGACGGGATACTGAATGCCATCGATGGTCCGTTGTCCCTGATAGTCGATCAGCCGATTGAGCTGAGCGTCGAAAATGAATTCACTGATCAGCCAGCGACGGTCCCAGGTAAAGCCCGGCAGGTTTCGATAATCTCCGGAGAAAAGATCCTCATGGCTGACGTAATTGCCGTACTCCGGACGCTGCAGTTTTTCTTCCAGCATCGAGCCGCCGTGCTGCTGCAGTTCATTGGACATCCACTGGAGCAGTTGTCTGCGATCGGACTGTGAAGGCTGCGGGGCGTCAACAGGAGGCATCAGTTCAAAGAAGAGTTGCTCCTGAGCCTTGTTGAGCAGGTCCAGTTGCAGGTCAAGGTCAGAGCTCGGCAGGATGTCAAAGCGAATGCCACCCTCGGCTGTGCCGGCAGAATGACATTCAAGACAGTATTTCTGCAGGACTGAACTGACCTGCTGCGGAACTGCGACTCTGGCATCTGCAGCAATCGGATCTGCTCCAGCAGCAATTATTGCTGCCAGCAGTGTCACCATCAATGTGGCGGAATTCAGCATATGCAGGCTCAATCGTCAGATATCACGTGAACGAGCGGAGATCCGGCAATCCTGACGGCTGACGACATCTCCGCATCGCGTGGACCTCAGTTATTCACCTTTGAGCAGATTCACCATAGCTTCACCCATCGCGAGACCAACATTCATGTAGGTTCTGGCGTCACCTCCATAGTGACCGTTTGAAGCGCCGCCCATGCTGATGGGGTTTGTGTAGACGGTGGCGACATCACCCTTGAGTGCCGGGTATTTTTCCGGGTTACTGATGGCAAACATTGCCTCCAGAATCATTTTTTCGTTGCCTTCTGCGTTCTCTTTGTCTGTCTGTCCCAGTGTCGCGCAGACGAATTTTGCGTTGGGCGCGCTGAAGTCCTTTCGCAGCGATGCGATGAGTCGGTTCAGGTTTCGTTCATACATCGCTGCGTGGCCTTCTTTGTAGCGATCCTTGTCGCCCTGCCACCAGAGAAATCCGGCCACTTCGTATTCGGTCGCTTCGGGGTATGCCTCATTCAGCTTCTCCAGTACTGCCTTAGCGCGGGCAACATCACCTTCGTACTGCAGACCGGCATGCCAGTTGACGGAGCCCGGTTCAGTGCCCTTCTCCCAGCGATCAAAGGTGTCACCGGAACCGGCGTAGACATACGTCTTTCCGTCTTTTTCGGTGTATTCGTACCGTTCGCTGTCGGGTGGCAACAGATCCCAGCCGAGGCTGCGATTGCCAATGGAGCTTTTCAGGAGCAGCACCGGGGCGTCGAGGTAAGTGCCAAGCTGATGACCAATTCCCTGTTCAATGCCAATCTTTCCGGCAGAGACAGTCAGCCATTCATTGCGGCGCACCCCGCCCTTGCCGTCTGGTCCGCCGCTGCCCATGGTGTGCACATTGCGGACATCCTGTCGAGTGGTCCAGTTGCCAGCATCATCGACCATGAAGGGATACAGATTTTCATTACTGACGGCGTATTCGAGCGAGCCGGCCTGCTCACCTTTGACTTTCCCCATTTCGAGCGTATTGGACTGGCCCATAATGATGAAGACCTGAACCTTCCGGGTCATGTCAGCCGGTTTGCCGTCGGGATCAGGCAGGTCGCTGGCGTGCAGCGGAGTTGCTGAGAGCAGAAAGATGATGGCAGTGATGAAACGTGAACGTGGAGCGTGCATGATTTTCTTACCTTATTTACGAGCAGACTAAATGAAGAAAAGTCGCCACGTATGCCTGTGGCCTGCCCCCATTTTCTGCACTACGGGAAATGAGAGTCAAGGTTGGGTAACAGGAATCGAATTGGACTGCTGGAATGGAGGCAGCGCAGCGACCGGAATGGAAGCTGTCCAATTCGTCGCGAACCCCGCTGGTGTCCGGTAGCCCAGTGAACTGTGGGGGCGACAATGGTTGTGCTCGTCCCTCCACATTGCTGTCAGCTGCCTGGCGGCTGACAGACTGTCAAACTCCTCCATGCTCAGAAACTCATCCCTGAGCCGACTGTGGAAGCTCTCGGCATAGCCATTCTCCCACGGGGATCCCGGTTCAACAGAGAGCGTCTCCACTCCAGGACGCTTCAGCCACTCACGGATCTCGGCAGCGATGAACTCCGGGCCGTTGTCACTCCGGATGTGTTGCGGCAGCCCGCGAGAACCACTCAACGACACCAGTTCATCGATGACATCGGGACTTGTGAAACGTCTTCCGACTGACAGGCAAAGGCATTCCCGCGTAAACTCGTCGACGATCGAAAGCACTTCAATTGACGGCCATTTGATGTGCGATCGAACACGAAGTCCCACGCCCAGACATCGTTTGGACGCTCCGCACGCCGACGAACACAACTGTTTCCACTCGTGCCCAGACGTCGCCGTTTCCTGCGAATCTGTGGTACTTTCAGACCTTCTCGCCGCCAAAGTCGGTACACACGCTTCCGATTCACGAGCCATCCTTCAGCTCGAAACGTCCCGGTGATCATGCGATAACCGTGCCGAGGCTGACGGCGAGCCAGTTCCACCATCCGATCCTCCAGACGTTGCGACTCGTTATCCATTCGACGCTGATATCGCTGACTGCTGTGCGGCTGATCGACCACGGCACAGGCCCTCCGCTCGGACGCGCCGAACGAGCTCTGAAGCTCTTCGACTGCTGCACGCTTCCGGGAAGGGCTCACCAGTTTCCCTCCGAGATGTGTTGCAGCATCTTGTTGTCCAGAGTCACATCGGCCACGATCTCCTTCAGCCGCTTGTTCTCATCCTCCAGCTGCTTCAGACGCTTCGCTTCCTCTGACTTCATCCCACCGTACTGGTTCCGCCACCGATGGAATGTCGCCTCACTGACCTCCAGAGTCTGCAGCACTACCGCCAGTTCCTTGCCGGCATTCAACATCGCGTCCGCATCACGCAGCTTCCGCACAATCTGCTCCGGC
>JALRDR010000330.1 GCA_023262145.1 Planctomycetaceae bacterium
GCGTTGATGTGGTTTTCACTGGGAAGTCGTTTCGCATTTTCCGGAGACGGCCCAGTGGCCAGTGATGGATGGTGCATGGGAATGCTGGCCGGGACGACGTTGGGCAGTTTTGTTGCGGGATTGGTCCTCGCTGTTGGAGGAAAACCCAATGGCGCTCGCCTCTGTCTGGCACTTGCATTGATATTGTGTGCCCTGAATGCCTATGGGGCAGTTACCGTTGGTGAGCGTCTTGCCGCAAACAGCAGGATGGATGTTGATCTGGAGTCGATCACATTTGCGGAGGCTGGGAATTTTGCCGTGAGCCCAGAGTGGTATTATGGGCTCGCACTATTTGCCAATGGAGCAGCGGTTGTCGCTGGCGGGCGACTGGTTCGCAACGGTTCGCAGCGTAAGGATACTTCGAGTACTCCTTAGTCTGCTGGAGTCGAAAGCGCGTCTGCAGGTAGTGCCGCGTCTTCGGTGATGCGCAGTGTTGACAATTCTGACCATGGGTGAGTGAGAATTATTCCACGGCCAGTTCCGAATCACAGCGGAGGATGTGTTCCCGTGCTGCCCCGGAATGCTCCAGCGTTCGTAGCGTTGAGACAAAGTCAGGCTGCTGTAGCAGTCTGCCAAGTCGCGAGAGAATTCTGAGATGTGTGTGTGCATCCTGTGCCAGAACCAGAAAGAACAGATCTGTAAGAGATCTTCCGGGGCCACCAAAGGGGATTCCGGAGTGTGTGCGTCCAAACGCGATCACCGTCTGCCCAAGCGCGCCCGGGAGCGGATTTCTGGGGTGTGGCACTGCGACACCGTTTTCAAAAGCAGTCGACATGACCTCCTCGCGATCACGAATGGCATTGAGTAGTGCCGGTGGATCCCAGACATGCCAGGTTCGTTCTGCCACTTTCAGCAGTTCAGCAAGTACTGAGGGCTTTGTTCCTGCGTCCAGGTTTGCCTCGCAGGTTTCAGGATCCAGGTAGCGTGCGATGGGAGAACCGACTTCGGAATCACGGGTGTGCTGGGCTTCCACGGTGGCGAGCTCATCTTCCTTCATGTTCCGCAGGTCCTGCTCCAGCCAGTGCGTGATTTCGGTCTCATGAAACCTCCATTCACCGGCGATACGTTGCCCGGGTATCACTCCCTTCTGAACCAGTTTCTCAATGATGCGTGGATCACGACCGAGGCGGGCAGTGAGTTCCTTCAGAGTCAGGTAATCGTGAGACATCGGAGAATCGTCCGGGGGCAGGGAGGATGATCGTGGGGGCAGGGGACTTGGCTGGATGCATCGCTTGCCCGTTGCGGGTATTGTATTCTGCGGGCACCAGACGAGAACCGGAGTAGTTGTCGTCAGGATCATGATTTCGGTGAAAGGCTGAGTTTCGTGCAGATCATGGCCAGTTACGAGTTCAACCGGGTTGTCTGAGCAGGATTATCTTGTGATGCAGGAGTCGACTGAAGATGAACTGATTACGCGCGTGGGTCGGGGAGATCTTGATGCTCTTGCTGAATTGTTTGCTCGTTATCGCGACAGGCTCTGGAAACTCATTACGTTCCGGCTGGATCCCCGGTTGCTTGGCCGTGTCGACGTGGATGATGTGCTCCAGGAGGCATGGCTTGACGCATGTCAGCGGGTCGATCATTTCCTGACGGATGCTTCCCGCTCGATATTCATCTGGTTTCGGCTGATCGCCTGTCAGACTCTTGTCAACATTCACCGTCGTCACCTGGGTGTAAAGAAACGCAGTGCTTCCATTGAATTCTCAATTGATCGTGGCTGGAAGTCTGCATCGACATCGTCAGCGCTCTATTTTCATCTCCAGGGGGGGCTTACGAGTCCCAGTGAAGCTGCAGTCAGGGCGGAACGCGCGTTGCAGCTATCGCGGGCACTGGAAGATCTGCGGGACATTGATCGTGAGGTCGTTGCACTGCGTCATTTTGAACAGCTGACAAATCGCGAAACGGCACAGGTTCTGGGAATTTCTGAGCAGGCGGCCAGTGATCGATATGTCAGGGCGCTTGGCAAGCTGCGTTCAATGCTTGGCAGCCTCGATGGGCTGTAGTCAACTGAATGAACCGATGCGCAGAAGCTGTTGTTGGACTTCGCAGTTCATAATCAATTCAGGTCCTGCTGCAGATCGGTGCAGCGATAACCCGGATGATCGGTGCTGAACAGTTCCGGAAGCAGTCGAACTCCCAGTCCGGGACGCGACGGCAGGGGTAGCTGGCCGGAGACGAGGCGTACTTCGTCATCGATCAGCAGTGGATACAGCGTCTGCAGATGAGCTCGAACCGTTTCCTGCCGGGCAACTCCGGAGTTTGAGGCGGCGACTGCGACCCCTGCCAGCAGCGTCAGTGGGCCGGTACAGTCGTGCATCAGTGTCGGAATACAGTACAGCTGAGCAAGTTCTGCGATGCGTCTGGTCGCTGATATTCCTCCCACCCACGTGGGATCAATCATCACAAAGTCCGCTGCGCCCTGATCCAGAGCACAGCGATAGCTGTCTGCCGTCACCAGCATTTCACTGACAGCAATGGGCACTGCTACCCGCGAGCGGAAGAGTGCCATGGCAGAAACTGAGTCCGGCTTAAGAACATCCTCCAGCCACGCCGGACGCATTGGTCGAATCGCCTCAGCGATCTGTACTGCTGCAGTGTGGGAAAAGAAACCATGACCATCCAGCATCAGGTCAATGTTGTCCCCGACATGATCACGGATGCGTTCAAAGGGGGCAAGTCCTTCCCTCAGGTCAGCAGGACGCAGAACCGCTCCTCCCTGCTGACGATACACGTTGTCGAACGACCACAGCTTCATCCCGGAGTAGCCCAGCTGAATGAGTTCGTCCGCAAGTTCTTCCGGGCTGTTCATACTCGCCCAGTTATCTTCCAGCGGCCCCGGGCGTCCCGGATCACCGTGGCCAGGCCATCCGGACGCGGTTGGAATCTGACGATTGCTGCGTCCGTAAAATGGCCCGCCACAGCTGTTGTACACCGGAATCGCGTCGCGTACGGGCCCACCAAGTAGTTTCCAGATCGGTCGCTGCAGAATCTGTCCGCCGATATCCCAGAGTGCCAGATCAACGGCCGACAATGCTCTTAGCTCAGCCCCTGTTCCACCGAAGGCAGTCATTCGTTCGTAGAGAAATCGCCAGTGGCTCTCAATCGCAGTGGCACAACTGCCAAGCAGTCGCGGTGCGAAGAAGTCGTGAATGACTGCGGCTGCGGCGGACGGGATGTAGTAAGTCTCTCCATGACCGATCACCGGTTCGCCGTCAACCACTCCTGCATCGGTATGGATCCGCAGCAGCATCAGTCCGGGCATGACGTCGTGCGGGATCAGTGTTTCAAGGCGCGTAATTCGCGGTCCATCTCGAAAGGCATGCTGCTGGACAGGGCTGGAGGCACGCTGCAGATGCTGCTCTGCGTCTGAAGTCAGTTCGCTCATATGATTCCAGCCAGGTTGCGAGGAGATTCCATCAGGGGCGGTCGTCAGTGAAGTTGTCTGTCCGCGAGCGAATACTGTAGTCGATCTGGGGGCTCTGAGAGTTGGCAATCAGCAGTTCTGCAAGCAGTCCGACGGAGAGGATCTGTCCACCAAGCAGCATGCTTGCTGCTGAATAAGCCAGCAGTGGACGCTGGCCAATACTTGCTGGCACCATCATCCCGGTTCGCATGAGAATCCAGCACAGGCTGAGCCAGAACAGGCCTGCCACACCGGCACAAAGAAACGCCAGTCCGAATCCTCCGGTCGCATGCAGCGGACGTTTTCCGAAGCTGATCAAAAACTTCACGGTAACAAGATCCAGCAGCCCGCGCAGAAATCTGCGAATCCCGTATTTGGAGTGACCAAATTCTCGTGGGCGATGGTTTACGGGGACTTCCGTCACACGAAATCCGCGTGAAAATGCCAGTACCGGGATAAACCGGTGCAGCTCGCCATAGATTCGCAGCTCTGCAGCGACAGCCGCCCGAAAGAGCTTGAGCCCGCAGTTGTGGTCGTGCAGCACAAGTCCGGTCAGAGAACTCACCAGCCAGTTAAAGACTCGACTGGGATAGACCTTGTGCCACGGGTCAAGACGCCTTTGTTTCCAGCCATTGACCACATCATAACCGGTCCGGAGTTTGCTGAGCATTGCCGGAAACTCTGCCGGATCATCCTGCAGATCGGCGTCCATCATCAGAATCAGGTCACCTGTCGCGGAGCTCATTCCGGCTGTCAAAGCGGCTGCCTTGCCAAAATTCCGGCGAAACTGAATACCACGGACAGTTGAGTGCTGCTGCGCGAGTTTCTGGATCACCGACCAAGAGCCGTCAGTTGACCCATCATCAACAAGCAGTACTTCCAACTGTCTGCAGGCTGGTTCCAGCCCCTGCCGGATCTGCTGAATCAGCTGCTGCAGGCTGCCCTCTTCATTGTAAACGGGTACGATCACGCTGACGGAATCAGCAGGTTCAGAATGTTCAGACGCATCTGCAGCAGTCATGATTCCTCATTCGCCGTTGCTGGCAATTCCTGTTTTTGCGTTGCGGCCTGTCTTGCGGGGACTGGTGGTGCATCAATTCCCCGATCGCGCAGGCCTTCTGCGGAGATCAACTGCACCAGTTCCTGTCCCAGTCGATCCATTTCCATCACGACAAAGTCAACGCGACCTGCCAGCACGAGATATCCCGCCATGGATGGAATTGCAATGAACAACCCGGCTGCGGTGGTCAGCAGGGCCAGAGCAATCCCGTTTGCAAGTGTCTCGGTCTGTCCGATTGCACCGGCGGTGGCAACATCATTGAATGCTCGAATCATCCCGACAACCGTACCCAGCAGGCCGATCAGCGGGCATAGAGTGGACACGCCATTCAGGACGCGGAGCCCTTTCTTCAGCTGACTTACCTGACGTTCTCCACCGTCAAGGACCGCCTGCTCGACTTCGACACTGGGGCGTCCCCATTTGCGAATACCGTGCATCAGTACGTCGGACACCGGGCTCTGGTTCTGCTGGCAGATGGCGATTGCTTCCAGACGATCCATTCTGCCGGCACGGAGGTGCAGAAAGAATCGTTCCACAAATGAACGTGGTATGACACGGTGCCGGCGGAGCATGACGATGCGTTCGAGGAAACACCACAATGCGATGACTGACGAAATCACAAAGGCCACTGAAAACGGGCGTCCCATGGCGTCCGCAATTCCCTGCAGATCCGTAGGGATCCCATTCGACACGGACTCTGTCGTACTCCCCGCAGAATCATCCGGAACCACATCCTGCGCTGTTGCGGTATCTGCTGACCCCGCTTCCGTGAAAAGAAGATCAGGAGGATCCTGAGCAATGCTGTAGCTGGCCAGTGTGAGCATCAACGCGGTAATGCACATCAACACAATTCTCATCCGCCCGGCAGAGTTCGTTCTGACCCTTGTCATTATCATTCAACTTTCAGGGATTGACCGGGTGGGCGGAGCCTGGTGGCGGAATGCCCCGGTGACAGCAATCATCGTTTACTTCGAGGGATTACCTGCGTTCAGTTGCTCAAGTTGCTTGCGCGCCAGTCTGGCAACCTCTTCATCGGGAAACGTTTCGATCAGTTCCTTCAGATCCCGTGCTGCTGCCTCAGTTTTTCCAAGTTGTATCTGGCAGACTGCGGCCTGATACAGGGCCAGGGCGCGGAGCGGATCATATGCATAATTGAGGTAAACCTTGAAGTATTCGCGGACCGCATCGTCAAGTTGTTTTTGCAGCACAAAGGTATCGGCAATCATCGTCTGGCAGCGTGCAGCCGTCTCTGTGCCCTTCGCAATCGAATCCGTGGTGACTTTCTGAAGATACTCCCGAGATTTGTTGAAGTCCGGTGGAGCCTGCTGCTTCCAGCGACGTCCCTGAACATCCATCAGCTGATAGGTAAATCGAGATTCCGGAATCTGCTGCAGGAAGTTCTGCTCCACCTGATCAAGTTCCTGATAACGCGACTGCGCCAGCAGTGATTCAGCCAGAACAATCCATATTCGGTGGGTCCACTCTTCCGCCAGCATCTCGGTTTCCTGCAGTTCTTTCTGCAGCGCTCTGACGATTTGTTCGGCCTGCTGCAGTTCGCCTGCCTGCAACAGAGCGTCGGCATGGAACAGTCGGACTCGAGCTGTGAACTGGCTGGCGGGCCAGGAGCTGAGAAATTCTGCGGCAGCTGTCTGCAATTCCTGCCAGCGGCCGCTGGTGGCCAGAATCTCAACAATGTGATACTGAGCTCGTTCACGGGCGTCTTCGGTGTAAGTCCTGTTGGCCACGATCTGCTGCATTTCCTGCAGCGGCTGCTCCAGTTCCCCGGATTGCAATGCACTTTCTGCAAGTGACAGGCGTGCCTCGCCGGCGAATGCACTGTCCGGGAATTCCTTCAGCAGCCGGCGATAGATCGCGTCAGAGCGTTCAAACTGTTCGGCGTTCAGATGCATCCAGGCCCACTCATCCAGCAGTGCCGGTGTATCTGCAGCCTGCGGGAACAAGTTGAGCACTTTGGCCCATGTGGAGTCGGCGTCTTCCAGATTTCCGACTTCCTGCAGGCGCCGGGCAGCAGTTTTTCCGGTGTCAAAGATCATTGATGCGGGTGACTCGACTTCCTTACCGGCAGCAAATGGCTGCTGGTCAGTCGTGAGCTGCTGCCACGCATTCAGCCATGCGGTGGCGGCGCGATTCCTGTCTGACTGCTCATCAATGCATTTGGCCTGCATGAACAGATTCTGTGTGCGGTCGTTGGATTTCGGGAACAGACTGAGCAGCCTTGCGAAGGACTGTTCGGCTTCATTGAATCGAGCCGAGCGGTACTGCGTCCATGCGATCCCGGAAGAGCCCGCTTCACGGACATCCTCAGCATCGGGGTGAGCAGCAGCGAGCTGAAAGAATGCTTCTGCTTCCGATGCTGTTTCTGACTCCAGCAGCATCTCGGCAGCGCTGAGGATCGAGGACCAGACCTGGTCACGGTCAGCGTGCGTGCTGCAGAGTGCCGTCAGCTCTTCCAGAGCGGAAGCTGTTTTTCCGACAGCAGCCTGTGCAACTGCGCGTGCTGCACGGACGTCGGGGGATTGTTCGCGGTTCGGGGCGATCTGCAGGAATCTCGTGCTGAACTCTTCGGCCTGAGCGTATTGCTGCAGTTCAAGGCTGCTTACGGTGACCAGCGCAAATGCATCTGCATACTGCTGCAGTTCCGCAGCAGACAGTCCCTCAGTCATTTCGTTACAGGTCTGAATTGCCTGTTCATGAAAGCGGGCGTCGTAAGAGGCTCGCACAAGCTGATATCTGGCGACAGTCTGCAGTTCCTTCTGTTCGGAGGGGATGTTCTGAAGCGTGGCAATCAGGCACTTACATGCTGCTTCCGGCTGCGCATTGGCAATCATCAGTCGTGCCTGCAGGATCTGCGCACGTGGAAGTTGTGCAAACTGCGGGCTTTCGGTCTGCAATCGCTGCAGCATCTCTGCAGCCTGCGGAAACTCGTTCAGCAGCAGTCGATTCTCTGCTGCGTTGAACAGACTTTCACTGGCCAGCCGATGCTCGGGCCAGCGATCCGCCAGATCCAGGAAGATCCGGGCAGCGGCGTTGAGATTATTTCGCTGCTGCTCCATCTGAGCCATCTGAAAAGCGATGTCAGCCCCGATTGCTGCACTCCCGGCTGCTTTCAGGGCGCGGATGAACTGCTCGCGTGCGTTGTCTGCTCGATCAAGACGCAGTTCGCACAATGCGGAAAAGTAAAATGCCTGGGGCGCCAATGCGGAATCCGGCTCAACTTTCTGCAGCTGCTGAATCGCTTCCTCGTAAGCCTGCATGCGATACATTGTCATGCCAGCCCCCAGCGATGCCGTTTCCGGAACAGGCTGGTTCTGTGAGGCGGTGAAGTACTCGTCCCATGCAGCTCGTGAGGCTGGATAATTCTCCTGTTTGTAATGCAGTGTCGCAATTCTTGTGATTGCAGACCGTTGCAGAGGAGATTCTTTCTGAGCTGCAAGGGTCTGGTACGTCTGCAGAGCCTCATTGGGAAGATCCAGACGTTCCAGAGTTCGCCCAAGGCTGAGCGTCGCTTCTCCGACTACGGGCGACAGCGGACTGTCTGAGACAATCTTCTGCAGGGTGGATCGGGCATCGGTGTATTGTTCCAGCGCCAGTTGCGAATCACCAAGCAGCAGGAGCGCCCAGTCTGTCAGTTTGTGTCGCGGATGCCGTTCCAGAAAATCGTTGAGCTGTGTGAGGGCAGCCGGATAATCCTGCAGATGGAAGCTGCATTCACCGGAACGATAACGTGCCTCAGCAGCACTGGGATCCTCCGGCGCAAGCCTGATGTACTTCAGAAAGTAGTCCCGGGATTCCGCGTATTCCTTCGTCTCACTGAGTGAAAGTCCAAGGAACAGGTGTGCGAGCGCAGCACGCGGATGCTGGGGATTGTCCTGCAGGAAGGTTCGGAAGGACGACGCTGCCGTTTCGAACCGTCTGGAGCGGTAAAGACTGACACCAACGCTGAAGTTGCCATCGGTTTCGTCGGCCGTAACGGGGCTGGAGATTCCATTCGACAGCAGCACAATCATCCATGCAGCGGCAGTGAGCTTTGCTGTTTGCAGGTTGATCATTGGGAAGTCCCGGGGAAGCAGGATCAGAATGCCTGAGCAGATGCCGGACCGATTTCAGGCGAGTCTCTGCTCAAGGCTGCAAAGGTCCAGCCGTACGCCGGACCCGCCAGTCGAATGGTCCACCATCAGGAAAATACCCTACCCATTCTCCCCCGGTATTTTCACAAACCTCGGGCAATACGTGTACAACTTTCCGGGGAATTTGTGGCACAGCCGCCTGAAGGAAAACGGTCTTCGGAAGGGATCCTGCAACGGCTGTCCCGCACAGTTCGCCACACTTGCCTTACTTGCCTATTTGGGGGACTCGAATCAGTTCCGGTTCACCGTCGAAGACCCATGAGTCCTTTGGGATCTGCCCGATGCGACTGAGTTTGGGAATCGTGAATGATTCTGCTGCAAGCACTTCCTCGCCGGTTCGTGGGTTGCCTATCTGCTTTCCGCCGAATCGACTGACAAGCTGACGAATACGTGGGTCCCCGGGGCTGCTGAAGGATCCGATGGTTACCACCGACCTGTATTTATCGTGCAGTACATACGCTTCAAAATCTTCGTCGTATCCATATTTACGGGCGTTTCGCAGTGCTTCAGCAAGTGACATGGCACGTTCGGCACACTCATCCAGACTCTTCCCGAAATGGCGTTCGAAGAAGCTCATCGCTCGCGCCGAGTCACGACCACGCATCTGCATGACACTGCCGCCCTGGAAGGTGGCCACTGTCAGTGAATAACGGCCTTTGCAATGCAGCAGTGAGAATCTCTGGCCTGCATTCAGATCCAGCATCAACGAGTCGTATTCAGAGTCTCTGACTTCCCCGTCAAACAGCGGGTTGGCAGTGATGAATGCGCGGCTCAGCGGTGACGGACGGCCTTTTGTTTTTGGCAGAATGCCGCCGTTCTCGGGGTTCTCCAGAAACTCCGGCTCAAACTTTGTCTTGATATATTCGAGTACCCGTTGTGCCACGGCCGAATTGTTGTGCTCAAAATTGCCTGCCAGCACAGAGATGTAACCCTGCTGCGCCACGTAACGGCGACTGCTGTTGGGACGAGTAGCAGAGAGCTCTTCGACACGTTCGTCAATGGAATAGGTGTACGCCGGAATGCCCTTGCGACGCAGCTCATAGACCAGACGGTCAGCTGCCTCATTTGCAGTGAGTCCCTCAGTGACTCGTCGCTCTTCGGCCACATCCCGTATGGCTGCCACCATGATCATCCATGGGCCATGCTTGTCTGTCAGAGGATATCGCTTGCCTTCAATCGCTTCAATTTCGGCGGAAACGGAGCGGATCATCACGGTGGATACCACCACCAGCAGTAACAGTCTGTAGGAAAAACTCATGCTCTGAATCCTGTACACCCGAGCGAATTCGTGATTCGCGCACTGCCCACCACTCCGAGCTCGTGCGCCTGCAGCCAGACTGCAAGTATGTCAGGGGAGCAGTCTGCGGTTCAGTCTTTTTGAACGGTCTCCACGGGTTTTCGTTCAGTCTGCAGAGGGGGCTTTGCAAACTGCGGCGAGTTCTGCCGAAGCTGCGCCGGATACGGCAGATTCTTCGGAGCTGGATGCATCCGGCAGAGGCTGTTCAGGGAACGGTCTCCCGGTAAATCCGCCGGGCTTTGAATGGAACGAGCGAGGCTGATGCTTGATCATTCCCGCAGGATAGGAGACCATCTTTGCGTCTCATCACTTCAGCAAGGAATTTCATCAAGTGTCCAGATTCTTCAGTCACTTCATTACGTTCACGGTTTTCTGCACGCTGGCATTTGATGCTGCTGCAGAGGATGGCACCTATGCAGGTGCTCAGCCGGTGGAAGAGAAATATGCTGCAGGATTCAACAGTATTACAGAGGCGCCTGATGAAGTAATTGTTGATGAGTTCACCTCAGTAATAGAGAGACAAATTGCAAAAATTGGCGCAATGGCATTTTCAAAAGGCTGGAGAAGAAATAAGGGCAAAAAAATAGTTTTGCTAGCTT
>JALRDR010000343.1 GCA_023262145.1 Planctomycetaceae bacterium
TTGCTGGCCGGGGTTGCCGGGGCGGTAGGGGCTTTATTCGTGATCTTTGCGACGCGCGACGCGGTCGCGTCCGTCGGGCCGGTAACAGGCCCGCTGATTGTGGCACCACTTGTTTTCGCTGGTGCGCCGATTGTCAACACAATTGCGTCCATCACGATTTTCGCACATGGGAAGAAGTTTGCGATGCCCGAGGGCGGATTTTACCTCGGTCTGTTCCTTGCCGCCGCTGGGATGGCGCTGGTGATGATTAATAAGCCGAAAGAGATGGGAGCCGTGCAGTCACCTGCTGAACCACCGGCGGTCAGCACTCCCTCGGAATAAGCGTTCCTTGCAGGCGGGCCGTCTGTTTCCTGTGGCTGCGGGATTCAGGCGGCATCCTTTGCGGGCAGATCCTGCCCGAGGATGGTTGGAATCAGTTGCTCCAGCTGCAGTGACCGCGAGCCTTTGATCCAGACGGCATCTCCGCTGCGGAGAGTTGCAGGCAACTGGCTGATCACTTCCTCAATCTGCGTGCAGGCGTGCAGCTGCTGTTCCGGAAAGCCATAGTGCAGGGCATATTTCGCCTGTGCTGCAGCCTGGGTTCCGACCAGCCAGAGTTCATCCGGGCGGGCAGCCAGCAGGATTTCAAGCTGCAGCTGGTGCAGCCGTTCCGATTGTTCTCCGAGCTCCCGCATTTCTCCGGCAACCAGAATCAGCCGCGCGGATGTCCAGTCCTGCAGGCTGTTGATACTGGCCGCGACACTGGCGGGGCTGGAGTTGTAGCTTTCATCAATAATCCACAGCCCGTTGCTGTGAATGACTCGGCCGCGACCTATGTCCGGCTGAAACTGTTCCAGTCCAAGGCGAATTGTTGCAGCGGAAAGTCCTCGCAGTCGCCCGGCAACGATGGCTGCTGCGGCCGACAGTGCCAGGTGCCGTGGTGCACGAAGTCGGAACCGATCGTTCCCACAGGCGATGATGCAGTATTCCCGTTCCGCCGACAACAGACGCAGGCGGTGTTCAGATGCCGCGCGGTAGCCAAACCAGTGCACGCGTGCTGACGTTGCTGATGACATGCGGCGGACCATTGGGTCATCGGCATTCAACAGCAGATCACCGTCCTCTGGAACAGCTTCAGCGAGTTCCTGTTTTGCTGTGCAGATCTGCTGCAGTGTTCCGAAGGATTGCAGGTGGCAGGGTGCGACACGAGTGATGATTCCTGCGTTCGGCTGTGCAAGTTCGCATAGCTGGCGGATTTCCCCACACTGTTTTGCCGCGAGTTCCAGAGCAGCGAAGGAGTGCCTGCTGGTAAGCATCGTCAGTGAGAGTGGCAGGCCCAGTTCATTATTGAAATTGTGTGGGCTCTGCATCCCGGTTGCTGCAGCCGAGAGGACCGCGAACAGGAGTTGTCGAGTGGTGGTCTTGCCAACACTTCCGGTGATCGCCCAGAGATCGGCAGCGGACTGCCGGCGATTCCATTGAGCGATCTGATTGAGTGCTGTTGCGGCATCAGGAACCTGCAGGATTTTTTCGGACCATGGAGCTGCAGGGCAATTTGTCTGCGAGTTGCCTGTGATCGCGCAGGCAGCTCCATGGCGGAATGCATCGCTGATGAATTCAGAGCCGTGAGTCTTCGATCCCGGTAAGGCGATGAATGCCGCACCTTCTGCAACGGACCGGGAGTCATGTGTGCAGGTGGTCACAGGTGTCTGATCGCTGCTGACCACACCGGTATTCAGAATTCGATGCAGGTTTTCGACGTCGATTTGAAACACTCGAAGTTCCTGTTCTTCAGGTCAGCCCACCGACAGAATCGGACGCATTTCGTTCGTTCAGATCTTTCAGCAGTCGCTGCGTGACACGCTGGTCACTGAATGCGATTTCTCTGGTTCCGATGTACTGCGTTGTTTCATGCCCACGTCCGGCGATCAGGACGATGTCGTCCGGCTGTGCTGCAGCAAGGGCAGCTGCGATCGCTTCGCGGCGGTCGACGATGCGGTGAAACGGATCCTCCTTGCCAAATCCGCGACAGATCTCATCAATGATCTGAAGAGGAGGTTCAGAACGCGGGTTATCGGAAGTCACGAAGATTTCGTCTGCCCCACGAGCAGCCAGGGCCAGCCCGGGGCGTTTGCTGCGATCTCTGTCTCCGCCTGCTCCAAACACCAGCAGCAGACGCCCTGCGGTGAGCTGTCGGCATGTCTGCAGCAGACCGGCAAGTGCATCGGGTGTGTGAGCAAAGTCAACGAAGACCTGGAATGGCTGAGGTCCATCCAGCCGCTGCATCCGGCCGGGGATTGGCCGCATGCTGTTCAGCCCACGCGTGATCTGTTCCGGCTCCACTCCCAGCTGTCTTGCCATTCCGACAGCAGCTGCCAGATTGCCGGCATTGTGAGCTCCAAACAGCGGCGTCCTGATCTCCAGTGGCCCGAAGTCAAGTTCAAGGCAAAACCGCTGGCCGTCTGAGGTTATTGTTCGAGCGGATATTCTGAGGTCTGCATCCTCAGCCTCGCCATAAGTGATGACTGGCACCGCACTCAGCCGAGACAGTGCTTCCCGGCAGCCCGGATCGTCAAGATTGACAAACAGCGGTCGGCCTGGTTCCAGCAGTTCGGCAATCTTCAGTTTGCAGTCACGGTAGCGTTCGAGCGACTCATGGTAATCAAGGTGATCCTGACTGATTGAAGTGAGGGCCGCGGTTGCCAGTCGGAAGCCGATGCAGCGTTTCTGATCGAGGGCATGGCTGCTGATCTCAAGAATGCAGTCCGCAGATCGCGCATTCCGCATTTCACGAAGCAGCCTTGCCAGTTCACCTGCATCCGGTGTTGTCAGGTCTGAGCTGTGGTTCTGGCGACCATCACTGTATTCGATTGTCCCGGACAGCCCGGTCTGTATACCTGCAGCCTGCAGGATGGAACGCAGAATCCACGTCACCGTTGTCTTGCCGTTGGTCCCGGTCACTCCGCTGATTCTGAGACTTCGGTGAGGGTTTCCGTATTGAGCAAGTTTGAGCCATGCCCAGGCAAGTCGGCTGTCGGAAACAACGCAGACGGGGCAACTGAGTCCGGCAAGGGGACGTTCCGCGACAACACCCGTACAGCCATTTTCAACAGCCAGTCGAGCCCAGTCATGTCCGTCTGTAGTTCGTCCCCTGATGGCGACGAAGACGTCACCCCGCCCGGCTTCCCGACTGTCATTCACGAATCTCAGCCCGGCGAGATCGCCGCTGTTGATAAAGCTGATGACGCCGGGGCAGTCTCTGAGGCTGATTGAGTCACCATCCATGGTGCCGGGTATTTCCGGGTTTCAGGCAGGGCTGGTCAGAACTGGTTGCCGGGCGAATCTCAGACCGGCGTTCACGTGATCGTGTACCAGCTGCGCCCGCTTCCATCCGTTCCTGTTATTCTGCCTGCATCGGGCGCGTGGGTCAATCGCGACCGTCGGTTGTATCAGCCGCAGCCGCAGGACCCTGCACCCGGGTTATCGCACTGTGCTGATTTCTGGTGCGGGACCTGCCAATGGCTGAGCAGTTTTGCGGAGTCGTAATCCCCGGCTGTAATTTCGAAACCCAGATCGGCGATCATACGGAAGTCATCCTCGGGACGCTGACCTGCCGTGGTCAGGTAGTCGCTGACAAACAGGGAATTTGCAGCGAACAGAGAAAGTGGCTGCAGGGAACGCAGGTTGACTTCACGCCCGCCGGCTACTCGCAGTTCTGCTTTTGGAACAGCAAGACGGAACATGGCCAGCACTTTCAGACAGTAGGCGGGTGAGAGTTCTTCCACGTTCTGCAGCGGTGTTCCGTCGATGGCGTGCAGGAAGTTGACCGGAATTGATTCCACTTCCAGCTCTCGCAACTTCATGGCGACATCCACCACATCGCCATGGTTTTCTCCCATCCCGACGATCAGTCCGGCACATAATTCCAGCCCGGCATCGCGACAGACACTGAGCGTATTCAGTCGATCCTGGAATGTGTGCGTGCTGCAGATTTCCTCGTGGTGGCGCTCGCTGGTATTCAGGTTGTGATTGACGCGATCAACACCGGCCTCCTTGAGGCGAATTGCCTGTTCGGGTTTGAGCAGTCCGAGGCAGCAGCAGATATGCAGGTCGTACTGCTCCTTGATCTGCCGGACCACAGAAGAAACATGGTCAACTTCACGATCAGTCGGCCCGCGGCCGCTGGCTACGATGCAGTAGGTGCGGGACTGGTTTTCCGCAGCTTTGCGGGCGCCGTCCAGCAATCGCTCTGCGTTCAGCATCGCATACTTTTCAATCGGGGCTGTAGAGATTTTTGACTGCGAGCAGTAGCTGCAGTCCTCCGGGCAAAGGCCGCTCTTGGCGTTCTTCAGGTAGTACAGCTGGACTGTCTTTCCAAAAAGTGACTGCCGCACCCGTCGAGCAGCATCGAGGATGGACAGTAACTGATCATCGTCTGCGGTCAGGATGGAAATCGCTTCGTCACGGGAAAGCGGTTGACCGTCCAGTGCCCGTTCGGCAAGTTCATTCCAGTTGTTGAGTGATGATGCAGGGGGTGAAATTGACATTCCGGGACTCATTCAGTTGAGATGGTTCTATGGAAATGGTGATGCTGAAACATTCCGCCTGAAGGCGGTCATCCAGCGAAGGCTGACTGAAGTCCGGAGAACTCTGCGGTTCCGACGCTGGATGATGTTTTCTGGCAAACCGCCGCTGCACAGCAGGACCCTGCCAGCAGCACTTCGGTAATGCTGCAGGCTGGTTGAACAGCCCTGGTGCAGGCAACAGCTGCCGAGTGGCTGAGCCAGCATACCGGTAAGCCAGCATCAAGCGATTACAGCACACAGGTCTGATCCAGCACTGTGGCGAAAACGGTGCCGGATTTCGACGAATGTCGGCGTACTGTTCTGAATCGCCCCGAGCAGCTGCACCTGCCGCGACTGGAAATCTGATTGCCAGTGGCAGCATCACCGATGCTGGGCTGGATTCTAATCTGAGCTGCAGGTCATTGCACGCCTATGACAGTTCTGTTCCCGGGAATGAACTGCTGCGATCGGAATCGCTCGGTCAGGCTGTCTGCGTTTGCAGTCTTTCTGCGCAGCCTTTCTGAGCAGCCTTTCTGAGCAGCATTGTTGAGCTGGGCTACCGCATTCTGTGGACGCTGCACTAGACTTCCGGCGGCTGGCTGGGCGGCTGACAGGAGCGAATGAGCGAAAGCATTCCAGGGTACCCGGACTGCTCGCCGACATTGGCCTTGCGAACGGCATGCATCGTTGCTGAGCGGTCATCGGCAGTTACGGGAAGTACTGCGCCTGGGGTTTGGGATTCCGGCGGGGTGGTTTGTGGATTTGCAACAGGATTCGTCTCTCAGTGTGGGCTGGACGGGTCGCTGATTTGAGGGCGTCAGGGCAGGCCGGTGGCAGAAACTGCCGAAACTGGCTCAAATCGGGTCGTTGAGTTTCTGAAGAGGAAGCGGAGCGTGTCACTGGAAAAGTGCACAGGGCTGGTGATCCGCCAGGTGGACTTCAGTGAGTCCAGCAGGGTGGTTACGTTTTACAGCCGTGAATTCGGGCGTTTTTCGGCGCTTGCGAAAGGAGCAAAACGGCTGAAAGGGCCATTTGATGCTGCTCTTGACGTCCTTTCCGAGTGTCGTCTAGTCTTCATTCGGAAGTCTCAGGGCACCCTCAATCTGCTCACGGAAGCTCGACTTGCAAGTCGGTTTCAGCCGCAGTTGTCCGGGGCGTCTGATGGGCTGACACGGCTTTATTCGGGCTATTACATAGCAGAACTGCTGAACAGTCTGAATGAGGATTTTGATCCAAACCCTGAGCTTTACGATGTCGCTGTCGAAGTACTTGCTGAACTACCTCGAGTGGAGACGCAGGTCTGGTCGCTGCTGGTCTGGTTTGAACTGACGTTATTGCAGTTGTCCGGGCTGCTGCCGAACCTGCATGAGTGTTCGATCTGCGGGGAACCTGCAGAAAGTCGTGAAGTGCATGCCCATTGGGTCAGTCAGGGAGGTGTGATCTGCAGTGACTGCCGTCGCGAAGAATACCGTGGGAATCTGGTTCGTTCCGACTCTCTGGCTATTTTGAGACGGCTTTCGACAAGCGGGTCGGCTGTTGCAGCCAGGCTGCAGATGAACAGTCGGCAGATCGAGGAATGTCACAAGCTGGCGGTATCTGCAATTTCGGACATTCTGGGAAAGCGTCCGAAGACACTGCGATATCTGCAGCTGCCACGATAAGGGCCATCGGGCTGAATCCGGTGCAAGCAAACTTCATGACAGGTCAACCATTACAGGCCAGAACTCTCGCTTCCACGCTGTCGGAGATTCTTTCCGAGCAACGCAGTGTGCTGATCCGGGTGGTTCTCTGCAGTCTGGTGTGCTGCTGTGCCAGCGGATGCCAGGGACTGGCTCAACGGCTGAAGAATCCCTATTCCAGCCTGGCGGATGCGCTGGAAGGCCGAGACAGCTCAGCGCTGGCGTCAGGACGCAGGTTTTCAGCTGAAGAACGGCAGCAGATCATTCGTTGCCGTAATGCATTCGATCGCGGAGACTACGACACAGCCATATCGCGCTGCCGTGAGGCTGCGGAAAAGCTTTCCGGGTCATCTCTGGGTGAAGAGGCCCTCTATCTGCTGGCCGAATCCTACTATGCTCAGCAGAAGTTCCCCAGGGCACAGGACCATTATCAGGAGCTGTTTGCGGACTATCCATCCACACGATTTGTGGAGCCCGTAACGGGGCGGCTGTACGACATTGCCACACGGTGGCTGCAGATTCCACAGCAGAAACCTGAAAGTGACATCCGTCAGGTCAGTGCGCAACTGGAGTTGCCGGCAGAGCCGGAAAAACCTGCTGATCCAACGCTCCGCTACCGCATTCTGCCAAACTTCCATGATCGCAGTCGCCCCGTGTTTGATACGCAGGGACGTGCCCTGCAGGCGCTCAAGGCGATCTGGATGAACGATCCGACCGGTCCGCTTGCTGACGATGCTCTGATGCTCACTGCAAACTACTATCAGCAGCGGAGGAATTATGTCGAGGCGGATCGTTATTACCGGATTCTGAGGGAGGAATATCCCGACAGCCAGTATCTGGAAGCTGCGTTCCTGCTGGGCGGACATGCGTTGCAGGCCAGTTATCAGGGCCCAATGTATGACGGCAACGATCTCGTGGCCGCTCGTCGGCTCAAGCAGCAGTCGCTGTATCTCTTTCCGGCATCGGCTCAGCGGCAGCAGGTTCGCAAGGACCTTGGTGATCTGGAGCAGCTTGAGGCGGAGCGTCTATGGGCGATGGTGGACTACTACAATCGCAAGCAGAGCCCGCGGGCCATCGCCATTGCCTGCGTCAAGCTGATCTCAGCGTTTCCCGAATCGGCTCAGGCCGATCAGGCAAGGCAGGTGATGCTGAGTCTGGATCGCAATGAACTGGCCCCATTGCCGGAGATCGTCGACTTTCTGGATTCGCTGGCTCCGGCCGCCGCGAAATCCGGAACGCCGGGTGAGGTACCGCTGCTGCGTTCAGACGATGATGAGTCAACCGGGCGGGTGCGATTGTGAACCAGCGTTTCCGAGAAACTGTCTGTGCTCTGCTGCTGCCATTGCTGGCGGGCTGTGGTTACACGATCGGCACGGATCCCATTCCCGGAATTGCCACGGTGCATGTGCCGGTGATTCAGTCAGATTCACCGCGACGCAACGTCGACTACCTGCTCACGGAAGCGATTCAGCGAGAGATTCGGGGCCGCGGTGTCTATCGGCTTACAGATGAGGCAACCGCTGACTCTGTGTTGTCCGGACGAATCATCGAAGTTGGCAAGACGCCGCTGAGCGAGACGCGTTTTGATGATCCGCGTGAACTGCAGATGTCGCTGGCTGCTGAGGTGACATGGACAGACAGGCGCACCGGTCGGGTGCTGCTGCAGAAGTCGTTTCCTCTGAACCGCGATCGTGTTCCGCAGTTCACCAGTGCCGCATTTGCTCCGGAAACCGGCCAGTCACTGGCCACCGTGCAGCAGCAACTGGTCACAGATCTGGCTCGCAAGGTAGCGGATCTGATGGAACTGCCATGGTAGCAGCCTGCGTGGCCTGAGCAGGCAGAGCGCAGCCGTCGTTTATTCTGTTGAGCGAGATGCGTGATGGTTCCACGGCCATGCGCATGCAGCACTGTTGCCGCTGCTCCGTGGAGTGCTCTGGTGCGTGTCATTGCCCTGGGCCTGTCGGCGTCGAGTTGATCGTTCTGTACTCAGCGTTTCTCCGGCGGAGACCTCCGGAGTGATTCCTGTAATGGGATGGACAGCGGGAACAGCAACAGCGTCAGTTGTGTTCGTGTTCTCGACAGATAAGATCCGTGCTGCGTCGGTGATCCCGTGAAAAGGCTGGCCGAGTTCTCTTAATCAGTGCGTCGAAAAGTCGTTGTGCAATGTCAGAAGAGATTAACTCCCGTGCGCCTGTTCCGGTTTCAGCCGCCAGTGTCAGTTCCGAACTGGCGATTCTCGCTGGATCCGGCAATCCGCGGTTCGCGGCCCGCATTGCCGAAAGTCTGCAGGTTGCACTGACTCCCTGCCAGGCACAGGTGTTCAGCGAGGGAAATGTCTTTGTTCGCGTGCTTGAAAACGTGCGTGGTCGAGACTGTTTTGTGATTCAGGGCGTACACCGACCGGTGAACGACAACTTCGTGGAACTGCTTTTCTGGATTGACGCGCTGAAACGCGCCAGTGCTGCTCAGGTCACTGCGGTGATTCCCTATTTCGGCTATGCCAAGGGGGACAAAAAGGATGAACCACGTGTTTCAATTCGAGCTCGTGTGTGTGCTGACGCGATTGAGAAGGCGGGTGCAGATCGGGTGCTGACGATGGATCTGCACAGTCCGCAGATTCAGGGATTTTTCAGTGTTCCCGTCGACCATCTGTATGCTCGCAAAGTCATCTGCGACCATGTTCAGAAGCTGCAGATTCCTGATCTGGTCGTCTGCAGTCCTGATGTCGGGTTCGCCAAGTCCGCGTCTGCGTACGCCAACCTGCTTGGCGTACCGGTTGTGATTGGCAACAAGCAGCGGAAGGACCATTCGGAGACTGCGGAGGTGCTGGAGGTTATCGGGGACGTCCGAGGACGAAATGTGCTGATGGTTGATGACTTCACGATTACGGGGGGGTCACTCGTCAGCATGGCATCCGTGCTCAAATCGTGTGGTGCCCGAGATGTGTACGCTGCCGTATCGCACGGAGTTCTGTCCAAAGGGGCTGTGCAGAAGATTGAGAACAGTGAGATTCACCGGCTGTTTATGACAGACACAATTGAGCCAGGCGTAGAACCATTCGGCGACCGCATCAGTACGATTTCGGTTGCACCACTGTTCGCCAGTGCGATTCAGTCGATTCATTGTCGCACCAGTGTGAGTATGCTGTTTCCGGATGAACGTGCTGTATAGAGTTTTGCAGCGTGTGTGCGGGGAAGTGTTGACGCCAGAAACGGATCTGAGCTCAGATGGCAAAAATGTCTCCGATGATGGAGCGATACCATGAAGTCAAAGCGGAGCATCCGCAGGCAATTCTGCTGTTTCGCATGGGTGACTTCTACGAATTATTCTACGACGATGCTCGCAATGCCGCCCGTGTGCTGGGACTGACACTCACCAGTCGCGACAAGAGCTCCGACAATCCGATCCCGATGGCAGGGTTTCCCTGGCATCAGCTGGACACTTATCTGCAGAAGCTCATTGAGTCCGGATTTCGAGCTGCGATCTGTGATCAGGTCGAGGATCCGAAGACAGCCAAGGGACTGGTTCGACGCGAAGTGACACGCGTGGTCACTCCTGGGACGCTCACTGATGACCAGCTGCTCGACCCACGCAGCAGTAATTTTCTGGCCAGTGTTGCACCATCGGCAACGGGTATTGGAGTGGCATGGCTGGAGTTATCGACAGGACGGTTTTTTCTGACCGATCTGCAGCCCGGGCAGCTGTCCGACGAACTGTCTCGAATTGCCCCGGCAGAGGTGCTGTTGTCCGAGTCAGCTGCCGCTGCTGGTGAGCTGACCGGGCATGATCGCGGAGCGGGTTTCGTGATCACAACTCGACCCGACTGGTGTTTTGCCCGGGAGGAGTGTCGCCGACTGCTCAATCAGCATTTCGGAACTCGGACCCTGGAGGGATTCGATGTTGAGGAGACAGCTGCGGTGACAGCAGCCGGGGCGTTGCTTTCGTACGTGATGGAGACGTCCCGCACTTCGCTCCCGCACATCAATCGCCTTGAATACCGACGCAGTCGTGGGTTCATGATCATCGACGAGGTGACTCGCCGCAGCCTCGAACTCACGCGGACGATTCGTGATGGACAGCGGGACAACACGCTGCTGGAAGTTATGGATCAGACCTGTACTCCGATGGGGGCGCGTCTGCTGCATGACTGGCTGAGCAGTCCGCTGCTCGATCGGAGTGCAATCGAGTTGCGTCTGGATGCGGTTGACCAGTTTCTGCAGGCGTCGGCTCTGCGTGACTCCCTTCGCGAATTGCTGGGACAGACCTACGATCTGCAAAGGCTTACTTCCCGAGTGGCGACCGGTCGCTGCAGTCCCCGGGATCTGATCTGTCTGGCGAGAACGCTGGAGCAGCTGCCCGGGCTGAAGGAGCAGGTGGCATCCATTGATTCGCAGCGACTCCAGCAGTTGCTTCCGCTGGTCGATCCCTGCGAGAAAGCGTGCGAGGCAATTTTTGCTGCAGTAATTGAAGACCCTCCACTGAATCTGAACGACGGCGGTGTGATTCGTGACGGCTACCACGCTGATCTGGATGAATTCCGGGAACTGATGCAGGGTGGTCGCAAATGGATGGCTGCGTATCAGGCCAGGGAGATCGAGCGGACTGGTATTCCCAGCCTGAAGATCGGTTTCAACAAGGTTTTCGGGTATTACCTTGAGGTGACTGCGGCCCACAGGGGCAAGGTGCCCGAAGATTATATTCGCAAGCAGACACTGAAGAATCAGGAACGCTTTATCACGCCGGATCTGAAGGAATACGAAGAAAAAGTTCTGCGTGCCGAAGACCGAGCGAAGGCGCTGGAAGTGGAATTATTCGGTCAGCTTCGCGAATGCATCGCGGAATACATCCCACGACTGCTGCGGACTGCCGAAGCCGTCGCTGAAATGGATGTGCTGGCGGGGCTGGCCACTCTGGCTGCGGGAGCCGATTACTGCCGCCCTGAGCTCGAAGACAGCGGAGTCCTGGATATTTGTGACGGACGACACCCAGTGCTGGATCGGCTGCTGCCATCCGGGCAGTTCGTTCCAAATGATGTGCGTCTTGCTGTTTCCGAAGACGACTCGGGAGGCACCGCAGCCGGGCGAATTCAGATCATCACCGGACCGAACATGGCTGGCAAGAGCACCTACATTCGTCAGGCGGCTCTGATTACCATCATGGCTCAGATTGGCTCATTCGTGCCGGCTCGTGCAGCACGCATCGGAATAGCGGACCGCGTATTTGCCCGCGTCGGAGCGAGTGATGAGCTGGCCCGAGGGCAGAGTACCTTCATGGTCGAGATGACCGAGACCGCAAGAATTCTGAATGCAGCGTCCGCGGACAGTCTTGTGATCCTTGATGAAATCGGGCGCGGTACCAGCACTTATGATGGAATCTCACTGGCATGGGCAATCACTGAGTATCTGCATGACGAAATTGGCTGCAGAACCATGTTTGCCACGCATTATCATGAGCTGACCGAACTGACGGCAACGCTGCGCAACGCTTCCAACTGGAATGTGGCGGTCAGTGAGAGCAACGAAGACGTTGTGTTCCTGCATCGCATCGTGGAAGGTGCCGCTGGTCGCAGTTACGGAATCCACGTCGCTCGAATAGCGGGTGTGCCCGGCATGGTAACCGATCGTGCCACCCGAATTCTGGCGACGCTGGAAAGCGACCACCTGAAGGCAGACGGTCGACCTGTGATTCCGACACGAGAGACCTCCAGCCATCGCCGCCGCCAGAAGTCACTCTTCGAACAACCGGAGAATCCTGTGATCGACGAGCTGCGGAATCTGGAACTGGATCATCTGACGCCGCTGCAGGCGTTGCAGGAGTTGCATCGTATTCGGGAGCAGCTGAGCAGAAGTACCGGCTGAATTGCCGTCAGTCTTCCTGTTGATCGGGGCGCATCGCAGGGCGAGACTGATCGATCAGGTCCCGGTGCACCGGCAAAAAGAAGCGGACGACCGTCTGGCTGGATTTCTGAGTCTGCGAACTCGAGTTGAGCTGCAGATCAGTGAGGGCTGTATCGGCACGACCAATCAGCAGGGCGCCGTTCAGATTGATCATCCGGCTGACTTCATCTTTTCGCAGCACATCATTCTGCAGGCGGACGAAGTTGCTGCCGCCGACAGAATCGTACAGGGAAGTCATGAGCAGAATGTCGAAGGCGTCACGTCCACGAATATCGTATTCCCGGGAGATCTGAGTGGAGTTACTGCGGAGCAGATCCTTCGGTTTGTTGCTGTCCGCAACCAGACGTACTCCCTGCAGGAAACTGCGAATTTCAAACACCCGAATGTTGTCGTTGTGTCGCGACCAGACTTCCCCGGGAGCGAGGGTTCGATCTGCTGCATCAGCGCGATCAGAGCAGGTATACACACGATTTCCGCAGACAACGATCCAGTCCTGCAGGGGAAATGGCAGGTGGTGCACGAGAGTTCCTTCCAGCAGATCGCTGGAAGCCAGTTTCAGTTGCGATTCAAACCATGTCCCGGCCGCTGCCGCTGCTGTCGTTTCAATCTGAAACCCGGCGGCACCGGCAGCCATCAGCGGCATCGCGCTGAATTCCCCGGCGTCCGTTTCAGACCGACGGCTGATCTGCTGACCAAGTCCGGCCCCTCCGGGGCGATACATTCCGCCGTAGACATCCTCGGCACGTCCGGACCAGGAAAGCACTGTATGTGACGAAGTCGGGGCCTGCCGGAGCCAGTCAGGGGTCGCTGCGCTGATGCTTCCGTACTGCGAATCGGCAACTGTCAGGCTGGACCAGGTGCGGGCACGCAATTGCTGTTGATCGCCGCCGGTACTGATGTCCAGCAATCCGACCCGATTGACGTATCCGGCAGCGTCATCGAAAGTCGATGCCTGCAGGATCAGAGTGCAGATGAGGGTGATGGCGAGTGGAAATGTAAGCCAGGTCAGACGCGGCTTCTGAAGTGTGCGGACAACCAGCAGATAATCCAGCGGTCCGATAATGAGCAGTACCACCAGCATGATCAGCATTACGTCCCAGCTGGACCAGCGTTCTTCCAGCGGGTCGGAATCAGCGGCCGCCAGCAGTTGAGTGGACAGGTCGGTGACCCCAAGCGATGAGATTCTGCTGTTGGCTGAGCTGCCGCCGGCATCAGCAGAAAGTGGTTTGCTGAAGATCAGGGCCTCCAGAAGTTGTGGGAGTGACAGCCATGTGTCGAGGGGACGGGAATTCAGGTCCACAGCCACCATTGTGATTACCCCGGAACCCATGGATGCTCCGGAAATCAGCGGTGCTGTCAGTGACTGGGCCAGGACTCGAGGCTGGCGGGACGGAATCTGCATCACCGCGACCGGATTACGGTTTGTCTGAAGGGCAGTGGCGCCCAGCACAAAGTTCTGAATGGGTGACAGATCGAGAGTGGTCACCACGGGTGTTTCCGAAGGGATCTCAAACACCGGCTGCAGCCATTGACCCAGTGGGGAACTGAGCAGGTTCGGAGCGGACCGACCACAACTGATAATCAGGTGGCCACCCTGCAGAACCCAGGTCTGTAGTGCTGCTGCCTGAGCGGCATTCAGATCAAATTCATCGGTGATCAGAATGTGGTCGACACTGCCAAGTGCTCTGACTGCAGATGGCAGCCCGGAGCTGCCGTTGCAGCTGAGCACGCTCAGGCTGGTGCGAGTTGCTTCATTGTCACGCAGGCGTTCCTGCAGGGCCGCAATTCCAGCCAGCGGTCGGGTAAGGAGCAGGGTGGCGGGCTGATGACGGAGCAGCCGCAGGGAACTGGCCACCGCAGCAGACGCATAAAACTGTGTGTCGTATGCGGGGAGAGCTTCAGCAGTAGGGTCTTCGCTGCAGGAGACATCCTGAACCCAGAGGGGCTCACTTTGTTCATTGAGCAGCCTTACCTGCATGCGGCCATCAAGCCTGCCGACTGCAAAGACTCCGGTCAGCTGCAGAGTTCCCGCGGCGTCAGCTGAGCTCATTGCAACGACTGATTCGCAGAGATTTCCCCGCGGATCCAGGGCGCTGATCTGCAGAGTGACTGTTTGTCCGGCAGCAAAGCCGGCAGCGGTCAACTCAACGGGCAACCAACTTCCTACACGGCCCCGTCCGGCAAAACCAAGTTGCAGCGAACTGACCACCGGCTCGGCTGCAAGGAGTGCAGAACTGCAGGTGGCAAGGTACAGCAGCACCATGCTCAGAACGGGTCGAACACCTCGATTCAGAACTGACATTTTGGCATTTGTTTCAACAAAGAGTTTTTTCTGCGCCGTCGCTGTTCCGGATCCAGCGGAGTGAAGAAAACCGCTGGGGCAGAAAATCAATCGGTCCTGAGTTTTGACGAGTTCCTGTCCAGCTTGAGCGAATAGGCATAATTTCGTGTTTCAGATGGAAAAATCCAGCAAGTTCAGTTCATACGGCAGAACTGCGACTTCTCTGTACGGCGACGTCCTGAGAATGCAGGAAAGCCGCTTTTTGCTCCGTTTTTCAAAAAACAAGGCTGGAACTGCAGTTCCATACGAATGCAGCGTCGAAAAGGCTGGTAATTTGTTTCCGGATGTGGCAAATTCCGTGGTCAGGGACAGACGCTTTGCATTCATTTGGGAATTCATCCCGCTGCAGTTCTTCCCTCGGTTTGCCTTTCGTCGTACAAAGCCTGGTCGCTCTGGCATTGTCGGGCGTGGGCTTGCAGCCTCAAATTTCGGCCCGGATTTGCGGCCCGGTGTGCAGCTTGTTGAGAACATGTTTCTAGTTTGCGTTGGAGGTAACCATTAAACGAACTCGCCCTAATACGGCTCCCCAGACAAATATCCCGCGAATGAATGAGCGGATTCGGATTTCTCCGATCCGGGTTGTCAGCGCCACTGGTGAAATGCTGGGAGAGATGGAAACTGCAGATGCTCTGCGGTTGGCTCAGGATGAAGGTCTTGATCTGGTTGAAGTCAGCCCGGATGCTCGCCCACCGGTTTGTCGTATCATGAATTACGGCAAGGTCGTCTATGAGCGACAGAAGAAGGCTGGTGGACCACGTCAGCACAAGACGCAGCTCAAGCAGTTGCGGTTGCGTGCAAAGACCGGACAGAACGATATTGACGTAAAAGTGCGACAGGCCAGAGATTTTCTGCAGCGTCGTGACAAAGTGAAAATCAACGTGATGTACAAAGGGCGTGAAAACGCGCACCACGACCGCGGAATGGAGATGCTCGGCGAAATCGTAAAAGCCCTGGAGGACGTTGCCATCGTTGAACAGGCACCCCGTATGGAGAGTGGCCGCATGGCTTCTGTTCTTCTGAGTCCGATCAAGCACTGATTCCATGAGTAGCCGGCGGATGAACTCTGCCGCTGCGGTTTCAGTGAGTGCCAGTCATCAGGCATCGGGCGACAATCCGATGCCTGTTTTCGTTTCCGCAGGTTTCCGGTTTTTCTGCTCAGGTTTGCCTGAAGCTGAGTACAATGTCAGCTGTGGTACAATAAGTCCCTTCCAATGAAACTCTGATTCACATGGAATTGCGGGCACAACGTCCGGTACAATGCCGGCAGTCAGTCCTGTCCGCCAGAAAAGGAGATGCAGAGATGGCAATGTTTCGCGGATCAACGCTGTCTGCAGGAAAATTTCCCGTCCTGGTTTCGTTTGCAGGGCTGTTGCTGACTTCGGTTCTGACGATGGCGGCAACCCCCTCGGGGCCAAATGCAGATGAACAGGAACAGGAAGCAAAGAAAGAGGCTGCTGTGACTGAAGAGAATGCTCCCACCAGGTACAACCGCCTGAATGCCTTTGAGACGTGGGTGATTCTGCGTAAAGGAACGGAACGTGCCTTTACCGGTGAATTCACCGACAAAAAGGATGCCGGCACGTATCTCTGCCGCCGCTGCAATGCCCCACTCTACAAGTCCGATTCAAAGTTTGAGAGTCACTGTGGATGGCCCAGTTTCGATGATGAGATTGAGGGTGCTGTCCGGAAGACACGCGATGCAGACGGATTTCGCGTTGAAATCACCTGTATGAACTGTGGTGGACACCTCGGGCACGTCTTTTACGGCGAAGGCTTTACAGACAAGAACACGCGTCATTGTGTGAATTCCGTCTCGATGGCATTCGTCAAAAAGGGAGACAAACTGCCTGCGGTGATTCGCCTGAAGTCTTCCCGCAGGTCGACGACTGAAAAGTCGTCCGACGATTCGGAAAAAGCTGCAGATCAGCCTGCACAGAAGCCCGCCGACGACAAAGCCGGCGAATGACTTTTGATACCGAAGAACTCACCGCCTGGCATGAAGCCGGGCATGCATGGATGGCACTGCATCTTGGTGCAACCGTGCAAAGCGTGAGCATCGATCCGGACCACGACGAGGGTCCGCGGCGGTTTGGGGATACGACAATTCTCTGGCCGCGAAGCAGGTTTCCTGATGCGGAACTTGCTCGCGGTCTTGCCTGGGTGGCACTTGCTGGTCCAGTTGCCGAAATGATTCGGCAGGAAGAATTGCAGCATCCGCGCAGTTGTCCCGAATGGGCTCAGGACTGGCGAGAAGGGCTGCTGGCAATCTCCCGACTGGTTCCTGCTGCAGCAACAGAGCAAGTGCTGGAATCGCTGACAGCAGAAATATTCGAGCTGTTTTCTGAACCGCATCACAGGGAAGCACTTGCGGTGCTCGCAGACCATCTGCTGGCCCACGAGATTCTGGATGAAGAACTGCTGCTGGAGTCTCTGGAACCCTGGCTGCCTGATCAGGATTACTGAGTTCGCCGTCCGACTGCACCGTAACGCTGCAGAAAGGCATCCGCCCAGCGTTCAAAGCGATTGTCTTCAATTGCAGACCGCATGGCACGCATCAGATCCTGGTAGAAATGCAGGTTATGCAGCGTCGCCAGAGTGCCATAAAGCGGTTCGTCGGCAAAGATCAGATGACGCAGGTAGGCTCGGCTGTAGCCCCCGGCACAGGTGAGGCACTCGCAGGACGTATCCACCGGATAGCGATCCTTGCGATATTTCTTGTCCTGGATTCGCATCTTCCCATCCCAGGTGAACAGAGTGCCCTCGCGGGCGTAGCGGGTCGGAATGATGCAGTCAAAGATGTCCATTCCGCAGCCGACGGCCGCTACGAGGTCTTCCGGCAAGCCCACCCCCATCAGATAACGAACCTGGTCGGCCGGCATCAGCGGTGCAGTGTGACGAACGACACGCACCATGGCGTCGTGACCTTCTCCGACAGAGACGCCCCCAATGGCGTAACCAGGCAGGTCCAGCGAAGTAACCTGCTGAACCGCGCGCGTGCGCAGATCAAGTTCCATTCCGCCCTGAATGATGCCAAAAAGGTGCTGATGCGGTTGCAGCGGAGCCAGAGCACAACGCTTCAGCCAGCGCTGAGTACGTTCGAGACTTTTGGCCATGTACTTTGCGGGTTCACGATGGTCTACGCATTCGTCGAATGCCATGACGATGTCCGCTCCCAGGCGGCGCTGAATTTCCATGGCGGATTCCGGCGTCAGCAGCATCGGTTTTTCTTCACCGCCACGTCGGCCGCCCGTACGAAAACTGAAGCTGACGCCCTCTTCGCTGATCTGGCGTTCCGGCAGGCTGAAGACCTGAAAGCCGCCGGAGTCGGTCAGGATGGTGCGGTCCCACCGCATCATGGAGTGCAGACCGCCAAGCCGTTCAACGATCTGTGTGCGGTCGAGGATCCCGAGGTGATAGGTGTTGGCCAGCACCACTTCAGCTCCGGTGGCGGCAACCTGATCCGGAAGCACACATTTTACGGTTCCCTGAGTACCCACGGGCATGAATGCTGGTGTTTCGACGCTGCCGTGAGCAGTAACGAAACGTCCACGACGGGCCTTTCCGCTGCTGGCAAGTTGCTGAAAGTGCAGTCCATTTCCCGGAGTCCACTCGGGGTGCGTCTGGTCCATTGTGATTTTCTGAACAGTTGAAGAAAAATGACAGTCAGGAGACCTGCCGTCCGGGAATACCGTCGGTGAGTACGGCAGAGATCAGGTTCGATAAGTCGCCAGCCAGAGCCTCAGCTGACACCCCTGTTGAGAAGCAGCGCTGACCACCCCGCTCACAGCCGTTTCTGAGACGACCCCAGAAACTCTGAGTCGGGATGCTGCTGCTTCCGACCGGAAATGTGAGCATCACGAACGAGTAGCGGCTGACTCTGCGCTCAGTTCCGGCCAGTGCAGGTTCAAGGCCGGAAGTTGATCAGGCGATGTCTGGTGGAATTCAGCAGATACAACGAAAAAGGGCCTGGCTTCCGCCAGGCCCCGCATGATAACCAACAACCGGGTTAACGGATGCTGCTTTCGGGCAGCTCCTGACTGATTCCCTCATCCAGTGGCATTTTGTCCGTTTCAGCAGTCAGGCCCACTTCGGCCATGGCTCGCTGCAGTTCCTGCTGCATCTGGCGGACGACTCCAGCGTACTTTGGTCGATCGATCAGGTTATGTCGCTCTTCCGGGTCGAATTCGATGTTATACAGCTCCGCCATGTGGCGATCCGGGCTTCCGTCACCATGTGGGGAACGACTGTATTTCCAGGAGTCGGTTCGGACACTGCGAACGTTTGGTGTGTAAGGAAACTGCTTTTCGTAGTTGTAATAGTACAGGAATGATTTTCGCCATTCGGAGCTCTTTCCCTGTGCCAGTCCGGCCCAGGAACGCCCGTGAATGTTCTTCAGGGCTGGTGCACCGCATAGTTCAAGCAGGCTGGGGGCGATGTCCACGGTCAGAACCTGATCTTCCATGACTTTCGGACTGTCCGGGTCTGTGAGTCCGGGGAAGCGGACGATCTGCAGAATCCTGATACTGGGTTCGTGAGCAGTGCGTTTATCCACCATTCCATTTTCGCCGTTCAGGATTCCGTTGTCGCTCATGAACACGATGATCGTATTGTCCAGTTCGCCTCGCTGCTTCAGCAGTTCATAAAGCCGACCGACACTGTCGTCGACTGAAAGCAGTGTCGACCAGTAGGCGCGG
>JALRDR010000392.1 GCA_023262145.1 Planctomycetaceae bacterium
AAACGCTCGTTGCGATTCACGCAGTGAACCTGCAGCCATGTAGCGCTGAATTGACATCTGGTCCCCGACGGCAACGCCCAGCTGAGCAACCCCGGCGCCCGCGAGTACAGACCAGACCGTGAACTTTTTCGTGATGTCGAACTGGAAATCGGCGAACTCGAGTCGGTTGTTCTGCCGCAGAAAATCCATGGCTGCAGTGAACTCAAAACGCTCATCCAGCAGGATGAAGATAATTGGCCCGACCACCCCCAGGCCCATCACCAGAAACTGAATTGCATCTGTCACCAGTACACCACGCAGGCCGCCAAGCGTTGTGTACAGTGTGCTGCTGACGCCGATGATCAGGATCAGCGGCCAGAACCATTCGTAACCCAGGCTGGTGGATGACATGATCGCGGTGACCGGAGCGTAGATGAGCACTCCCATCCAGCCGATGCGGAGAAGTACATACATGCCGGCGGCAACGGCGCGCACCGAATACCCCATCTTCGCTTCAATGATCTCGTACGGATGCTGCTGAATCCGCACGCTGGCAAAAAAACGGGGCAGAAACCACCACACGATGACTACACACGCCAGTGGCAGTACGGGTACAAACAGGCCGACTGCCACGCCGCTGGAGTAACCCTGACTGGGATATCCGAGCATGCTGATGCCGCTGAAAAACGTGGCCCCGATACTCAGCCCGACAATCAGTACCGACAGCCAGCGTCGGAATGGATTCGGATCGCTGTCGCGACTGAATCCACCGGTGAAGTATTCCACATCGTCAGACTGTGAACCGCCGCAGCGAATACCGATGATAATGGTGAGCAGAAGATAAGCGGCGATGATGACAAGGTCGAGAAGTTGCACGAGCGTTGACTTTCGAATCTGCAGGATTCGTGAATTCTGAATGCTGCCAGGATTCTCGACCAATCCGACACGATTTGCAAAGCGCCTGTCGCTGGTGAGATCGCTGCCCGTTCCCGCTGCGTGGAGACTGCGGCTGTTCACGGGCGTACCAGATGTCAACGGCGAGCTTCCACAATGGGATCGTCCGGCATGGTGTGAGTCCACAATTTGCGGGTTGGACGAAAGAAGTGCTGAACGTCTGGCTGCTGTGTTCCGGAATTCTACTGACCACGGCGTTCATCTGCCGGAACAGTCGTATTCAGAGCAGCGCTGCCGAGCTGTCTCCAAAACTGTCGGATCTGAGTCCATGACTGTGCAGCATTGACAGGTACAGATTGCATAACGGAGTGTCACCGCTGCGGAATGCGAGGTGTCTGCCGGACGGCCATTTGCCGCCTCCTGCGCCGGCCAGCAGGATCGGCAGATTATCAGGGTCATGTCGGTTTCCATCGGACATCCCGGAACCGAAGACGATCTGGCTGTTGTCCAGCAGTGTTCCATCCCCTTCCGGTATCGACTTCAGTTTCTGAACAAATCCGGCAAACTGCTCCACATACCAGCGGGTGATCCGCTCGTACCGAAGAATCTTTTCGGGATCATCCTGATGATGCGAAACTTCGTGGTGAGCGTGTGGGGCACCGATGAATCCGAAGGTCTGGTTTGAAACATCATTCGCCAGCATGATCGAGGCGACGCGAGTTGCATCTGACTGGATTGCGAGCACCAGAAGATCGAGCATTGCTGTCATGCGGTCAGGGAAATCAAGGTGGATTCCCGGTGGCTCCGGAGGAACGGGAAGTCTGTCCACCGGGGCACGCGTGCCGTCCGCTGCGGCACGTTCGGCACGCAGGATGCGTGATTCCACAGAATCTACGGAAGAGAGATATTCCTCCAGCTTAATCCGGTCGTCACGGCCAAGTTTCCGACGCAGATCCCGAGCATCTTCCATTACGTAGTTGAGCAACCGGCTGTTTGATCGCCTGCTTTCGGCAGTTGTTGCAATGGATCTGCCAAACAGAAGGTCGAATACGGCGCGCGGATTGTTCTCCGGCAGCACTGGGCGGAATGTTGATTGCCAGGAAATCAGAGAATGGTACAGCGTCGTTGTTCTGTTGGCTCGATCGATGCCAGCGTCAACAGGTTCCACTCCCAGCACGAGACTCCGTACGGGGGTCTGGCCGTCAAGTTCTGATGCAATCAACTGATCGATTGATATTCCGCCGGCACTCAACTGCTTCCCGGTAGTTCGATTGACTTTCAGTCCGGTCAGAAAGTTCGCGGTGTTGGTCTGGTGGCTGATGTAATCACGACTGTTGACTTTATCCAGTCCGGACAGAACCAGAACATCGGAGCGGACCGGGGCGAGTGGCTGAAGCGTCTCGCTGAGTGTGTAATTGACTCCCTCATCCACGGGAGTCCAGGACTGCTCCCAGCATCCATTTGGGAAATACATAAACAGCGAACGAAGTGGCACTGGAGCAGTGCTGCGGGAAAACGATCGCGCAGACAGCGAAGGCAACCACGGCAATGGCAGCG
>JALRDR010000437.1 GCA_023262145.1 Planctomycetaceae bacterium
ACCACCAATATTCTGTTCATCTGTGGCGGTACCTTTGTCGGACTTGAGGACATCGTTTCTCGACGACTTGGACGTAAGGTCATTGGTTTCGGAAACGCTCCGGAACGAAATCTGAATGCAACTCGAAACGAACTGCTGTCGCAGGCGACCGTGGAAGACGTCATGGAGTTCGGGTTGATTCCCGAACTGCTGGGACGGCTGCCGGTCATTGGAACCCTTGCTCCTCTGGACGAGGATGCACTGGTGCGTGTGCTCACCGAGCCGCGGAATGCCCTCGTTCGTCAGTATCAGAAGCTCTTCGAGATGGAAGAGTGCGAACTGGAATTCAGCGAGTCTGGACTGAGAGAGATCGCCAAACTTGCCCGGGAACGCCAGACGGGTGCCCGTGGACTGCGGTCCATCCTTGAAAGCGTAATGTTCGACCTGATGTACGAGCTTCCGGATATGGAACGAGGACAGAAGTTTGTCATCACCGAAAACGACGTTCGTCGGGAGCGTCGGCCGAATGAAAATGATTCAGCTGCCGCGTGAAATGAATCATGGTCACTCAGTGAAAAAGCCCGTCCTGCTGGACGGGCTTTTTTTTGTGATGCAGAATGTTGCGAACCACCGCGACTTGTACCGTTCAGCTGAGCCTGGATTGTCGCTGGCTGGCAGAGCGAATCCTGCTCCTGCTGCAGGGTCCGCAATCAATGGCTCCAGGGAACGAAACAATGCAGCACGCACCCGGCAGATTCATTGGCAGACGGCCTTGGATTGCGCTGTTGCTGGTTCTGTTCATCAGCAGTGGTTTGTCAGCCTGTCAGGTGCCCGTCTTTCGGTTTGCCCTTGAACGCTGGCAGGCAGATGCTTATCGGCTGGTGATCCTGCATCGCAGTCGGGAACAGAAAACGCAGCAACAGGCAGTGCAGTCCCTGCTGCAGCTGGCCCGGGAGAATCCCCGCATGCAGATACGAGAGACGACGCTGAGCGAAGGTTCACCTCAGTTGTTGCATCAGTTGTACGAGTCTGCTCAGGTTGACAACGGGCCGGTAGTGGCGGCTTTTTACCCAGGCCGTTCCGGGATACCGGCCGGTACAACTGCTGTCGTCCTTCCGGTCAGTGCAGCTGGCACACAAAGCCTGCTCCGCAGTCCGATTCAGAGCCAGCTGATCCGGAGACTGGCGGCCGGCGACTCAGTGGTCTGGCTGTTCCTTGCCAGTGGTCGCCCCGATCGGGATGTTGCCGCCAGAACATTACTCACGGAACAGCTGGAACAGCTGCAGCGGCATCTGAAATTACCAGCGGCAGAGGAGCTGCAGGTGCAGCCGTCCGTACTGCAGAAGCTGAAGGTACCGTTTGAGCTTCGTTTTTCTGTTCTGGATCTGCCTGAATCGGGTGAGCAGGAACATTGTCTCCGGGAAATTCTGCTCAACAGCGAACCGGATCTGCGCGGGCTGGAGGAACCGATTGTGTTTCCGGTCTTTGGTCGTGGTCGTGTGCTTTACGCCCTTGCCGGAGCCGGGATCAATGCCGGGACAATCCGGGCAGCCACGGAGTTCCTCACCGGACCTTGCTCGTGTCAGGTGAAAGAGGAGAATCCAGGATTTGATCTGCCGCTCAATCACGACTGGGAGCAGAGTCTTGGTGAGGTCCTGCTCAGTAGTCCGGTTCCGGAACGCAGTCGTGCACCGGTGACATTGCCGATTCCTCCGGGACGAGACCGCAAAGGTGCTGCGGCAAAGTCGAGATAGGCCGGGGTGGCTGTTGAGTCGCAGATGCTGCAGGGCTGTGCCCGCAGTGCTGAATTGTGATGTAAACTCGATTGCTCGTATCAGGAAGGGGCTGAGCGGCCATGACGGAAGTGACTTCACGGGCACAGGAAACTGTAACACGACGGGGCGTGCTGGCGTGCATGACCGCTGCGGCAGGGGTGGTGCCGTTACGTGGTCCGCGTGCTGCTGGCGACGATATTCTTCCGCGGGTGGAAGTTCGGAATATTCGCCGAGTATTTCACAACGGTGAACACAATGCCTTCACCGATCTGTGCTGGTTTCGTGATCGTCTGTGGTTGACGTTTCGAAGTTGTCCCGACGGACACATGGTCCATCCCACATCACGTATCCTGATTCTCAGCAGTACGGACAACGGTCAGACCTGGAACCAGCAGCATGCATTCAGTATTCCGCTGCGCGATACGCGAGACCCGCACTTTCTGATTTTTCAAGACCGACTGTTTGTGCATACGGGGACCTGGTACAGCGGGAAAACAACTCTGCCCCGCGAGGACTATGATCTGAATCTGCATCTGGGCTATGCGGTTTATTCAGAAGATGGTGAGCAGTGGACTGCTCCGCAGATGCTGGAGGGCACGTTCGGTCATTACATCTGGCGTGCGGCTGTTCATGGTGATCGGGCTTTTCTGTGTGGTCGCAGAAAGCCGGGCTTTGAAGTGCTGGCTCGCGGTGAGGGGCGGCGGGTGGAGTCATTGATGCTGGAAAGCGAAGACGGTCTGACGTGGCGGCGGCGAGCTGTTTTTCAGGCCTCCAACGGTGATGAAACAGCGTTTCGGTTTGAGGCAGACGGGCGGGGGCTGGCGATTGCTCGAGCAGGTGGTGGCGGGACTGCAGGTCTGCTGCGTTGTGCTGCTCCCGGGGAACCGTGGGAGCGAGTGGATCTGGGAGTCGCCATTGGCGGGCCATTGCTTGCTCAGTGGCAGGGACGTGACATTGTTGCCGGTCGGCGGATGATCTCAGGAGAACCTCCACGAACGCATTTCTGGTGGCTTCACAACGACCGGCTGCATCCACTTGCACAACTGCCCAGTGACGGAGATAACTCATACCCGGGACTGGCGACACTCCCGTCCGGGAATGCTCTGGTGTCATGGTATTCCAGCCATGAACAGGATTCTTCCGGACAGCGTATGACAGCAATTTACCTGGCCGAACTGGTGCTGGTCTGATTGCCGATCCGTGCATTTCAGCATTGCGTTTCGGTTGCCGACATGATGCAGGCGGAGTTGGCTGTGATCAGCGGGCACGTGGCTCGCGACTTTCAGGTGATTTAACCATATTTTCGGAAACGCAGGAGACAAAGTGCGATGAGTGTAAGCGGGACTGGGCGAAGAGTGTTGCTTGCTGCGTTACTGCTGCTGGTCGGGACCGTTCATGCCGACGACTGGCCTCAATGGATGGGTCCGCAACGTGATAATGTCTGGCATGAGCAGGGCATTCTGCAGAAGTTTCCGGCAGGTGGTCCGCAGATTCTGTGGAGCGCTCCGGTGGCCGGCGGTTATTCCGGACCTGCAGTGGCTGGTGGGCGAGTCGTACTGACGGACTATGTCACGACTCAGAACGTCAAAGTCGACAATTTTTCCCGCGGTGAGTTTTCCGGAACTGAACGGGTTCTTTGTCATGATCAGGCAACTGGAAAGCTGCTCTGGAAGCATGAATATGCCGTGAATTACTCCATTTCGTACCCGGCAGGTCCCCGCTGTACTCCGCTCATTCAGGACGGCCTCGTGTGGACACTCGGCGCCGAAGGGAATCTGTTCTGTTTTTCGCTCGACGACGGAGCAGTGATCTGGGCGGTGGACCTGAAGAAGCAATATGGAGCAAAGGCTCCACTGTGGGGATATGCAGCGCACCCGCTGATCGATGGTGAGCATCTGTTGACGCTGGCAGGCGGCGAGGGCAGCCATATCGTTGCATTGAACCGCAGGACTGGCGTTGAAGTCTGGCGGAGCACTACATCCGGCAGTCAGGGGCAGGGCTATTCCCCACCGACCATCATTGAGCATGGCGGAGTGCGGCAGTTGTTGCTGTTGCGTCCCGACGCAGTATCTTCAATCAGCCCTGAGACTGGCAAGGAGTACTGGTCTCTCCCCTATGAGGCGTCGAATGGCTCAATCATCATGTCGCCGATCGTATCCGGAAACTTCCTGTACGTAGCCGGGTACAGCAACCGGAGTCTGATGATTGAACTGGATGCCAATCAGCCCGCCGCGCGCGAAGTCTGGCGTGACAAATCGCAGGTGATCTGTCCGGTCAATGTGCAACCATTTCTGGTTGGTGAGGTGCTTTACGGATTTGACCAGAAAGGTGTACTGCGGGCACTGTCGCTGCCGGGCGGCGAACGGCTCTGGGAGACTTCAGACGCGATCGGCAAACGTCCGGCCGGTTCCGAGACAGCGTTTATTGTGCGTCATGAAGATCGTTTTGTAATGTTCAATGAACTTGGTGAGCTGCTGTTCGCGCGTCTGACACCGGAGGGTTACCAGGAGATTGACCGCGCAAAGGTGATTGAACCCAGTAATTTTGCGTTTGGCCGCGAAGTAGTCTGGAGCATGCCGGCATTTGCCGGGCGTTGTGCGTTCATACGCAATGACAATCAGTTGATCTGTGTCAATCTTGCTGCCGATCAGTAATCCGAAGTTATGCCTTTGGGGCGGGCAGAATCCTGACTGCCCGTGAGGCATGCAGCGATTGGTTACTGTCTGCTGCGGTATCAAACAGCGGGAATTGTTCAGAAACCTCAGATTGCGACAGGGCTGCAGTGGGAAATGCCCGGTTTCCGCAGGAACATTGTGCACCGCAGGGCGTCCTGCGCGGCTGCGGGTTAGAATTCGGGAAATCTGCAGGCATGTTTCTGAATCGTGGATGGTGAACTGCAAGGCCATGACACAACGCGGTACCTGTCGCCTGGTAACACTGGGCTGTAAAGTCAATCAGTATGAGACCCAGCTGGTGCGTGAAGCGCTCCTGGGCAGCGGCTATCGCGAAGCGGCAGACCACGAGGCGGCCGATTTGTGCGTAGTGAATACTTGCACTGTCACGAACACGGGGGATTCCAAGTCTCGCCAGGCCATTCGACAGCTTTCCCGTCGCAATCCGGGGACTCGTACGATCGTCATGGGCTGTTATGCAACCCGCGATCCTGAGACAGTGGCCGGACTGCCGGGCGTGATCGAAGTGGTGGCTGACAAGCGAGAGCTTCCGGACGTGCTGCAGCGGTTCGGGGTCTCCGATCTGCCTGCGGGCATTACGGATTTTGAAGGACGTCAGCGTGCGTTCATCAAGATCCAGGATGGCTGCATTCTGAAATGTTCCTACTGCATCATCCCCACCGTTCGGCCGGGACTCCGCAGCCGCTCCCCGCAGTCCATCGAAGACGAAGTGCGGGCCTTGATTGATCATGGTTATCGAGAGATCGTGATCAGCGGGATACACATGGGGCATTACGGTGTCGACACCAATAACCTGCCCGCGGGAGAGCGGCCCGAGCGATTATGGGATCTGCTGCGGCGACTGGATCGAATCCCTGGTGACTGGCGGATGCGTCTGTCCAGCATTGAGGCCGTGGAGGTCAACGACGACTTCATTCGAGCCTGTGGCGACAGTGAGCATTTATGTCCGCAGTTTCATCCGGCTCTGCAAAGTGGCAGCAACAGCGTGCTCAGTCGCATGCGACGACGGTATCGGGTTGAACGTTTTCTGGAGCGACTTGAACAGATTCGCGAACTGCTTGGACCGCGGACTGCATTCAGTACCGATGTCATTGTTGGTTTCCCGGGAGAGACTGAGACGGAGTACCAGGAGACTCTCGAAACCTGTCGTCGGGCACGGTTCATGAAGGTGCACGTCTTCCCGTTCAGTCGTCGTGACGGGACCCCTGCGGCAGAGATGTCTGAGCAGGTGCCTGCAGAAGAAATTCGTCGTCGAGTTGCCTGTCTGAGTCAGCTTGAGCGGGAACTGGCTGAGCAATACTACCTTGAACGCGTGGCAGATTCGCAGCCTGCTCTGCAGCAGCAGTTGGCGGCTCACGATGCTGATCTGCAGGTGCTGGCAGAGCGGGAATTGGACGGTCGTCCGGGTTGGTTGCGCGGTACGGATCGCTGGTACATGCCTGTCGAGTTTCCGGGGAATGTGCACGATCTTGGTCAGTTTGTCATTTGTCGCGGCAGATCTGCAACTCGGGCTGGCGTGGTTGCAGACCGCGTGCAGCCACCGCGGCTGAATTCTGTCCAGCTGCCCGGTGCGGGCAGAAGTCATGAAGCGGACGCGGATGACACTGAAGAATCTCTTCAGACTGCAATGCAGAGTTGCCCGACGGCTGCGGATGCTGCAGACAGTCTGCCGCTTGTTTCGCTGCAGCTTCCCTCTGACACCTCCCGTTCAATGCAGTCAGGAAGCCTGTGATGAGCACACTAATTGCCATTGAAGGGATCGATGGTTCCGGCAAGGGAACTCAGACACAACTGCTGACGGAGCGACTGCGGATGAGTGGTCTGCGGGCTGCCAGCCTGCAGTTCCCCCGCTATTCGGCAACGGCATTCGGTGCAGCCATCGGTGATTTTCTGAACGGCCGTTTCGGGGAATTACAGCACGTGCATCCGCAGTTGGCAGCAGTGCTGTACGCCGGTGATCGCTTTGAATCGAAGCACCTGCTGCAGGAGACACTGGATCAGAACGACGTTGTGATTCTTGATCGATTTGTAGGGTCCAATCTGGCACACCAGTGTGCACGACTACAGGGTCAGGAGCGTCGTCAGCTGCAGGACTGGATTCGCCGAGTGGAGCATGAGGTGTTCGGTCTGCCCAGACCGGATCTGAATATTCTGATCGATGTCAGCAGCAGCATCAGCCGGCAACTTGTCGCGTGCAAGGGAGCGCGGGATTACACAGACCAGGAAGCGGACCTGCAGGAATCCAACCTGCCATATCTGGATCTTGTCCGCAGTTGCTACCTTGAGATTGCCGATGCACAGGACGACTGGGTACTTGTACCGGGGCTGACGAATACCGGTCAGCTCCGCAGTATCGAACAGGTTGGGGCCGACATTTTCGCTCATGTCCGGGCCGTTCACGGCTGAATTGACGGCTCAGCGGCCAGATTACGGGGGGATCTTCCGGAAGCTGCGGCAGCGATTGTGATTTTGCTTGCCCGGGGACACAGCGGGTGTAATGGTTGCAGCAATGTAATGATGGCAGCAGTTGGACTCAGGGCCGCAGCGGTTCGGGGCATCCGCCTCCTGCCGATTTCTAACCAGGAGATCCGCCTTGACCACCAAAGCACGCAAAGGAACCTTTGCCCTGCTTGCAGTTGTCTGCGGGGTGATCTGGGCTATCTTTGCCGGACTCACATCCTGGCCGTCAGTGGCCCTGCTGTACGGCCTGGAACCGCTCCCGGATGAAGCTCCCGAGCGATCCGAGGAAGTCTGCGCCATCGACGACTGGGACATCAGCGAATCCAGTGGACTTGCTGCCAGTCTGCGTTATCCCGGTTACATCTGGACGCATAACGACTCCGGTGATGCGGCACGATTGTTCCTCGTCGACAAGTCCGGGAAGACTCGCGCTGTGCTTACGGTACTGCAGGAGGCGACTGACTGGGAGGACATGTGCTGCTTTGAGCTTGAGGGCCGCACATGGCTGCTCATCGGCGACACCGGAGACAACAGTCAGACTCGTGGAGGATCACGACCGCCGTGTAGTCTGCTGCTGCTGCCGGAGCCATCGATCCTGATGCCGCCGGCAGGCAAGGCCCCGGTTCGGCTCAGCCGACCC
>JALRDR010000480.1 GCA_023262145.1 Planctomycetaceae bacterium
CGATAAGCTATCAGAGTATGCAGGAAGACTGTGCGCTCGTTTTCTGCGCCCGTTGTGGTCAGATTCTGGCGAATAGACAGGTTCCGGCGACTTTTTCGGTTCTGATGAGCCAGTGTCTGCATTGTGCAGCCAGTTGGATTCGGCGATAGGTTGAGGTGCATCCATGCTCCGAATGTTAACCCGCATTGTGGTTTTCTCTGCCATTGCAATGACTTGTGGTGGCTCCCGCAGTTCGGCTCAGGTTGTCCAGGCACCTTTGACGGATGGTTTCGTCCGCAGTAGTTCGATCAGTGTTTCCATTGATGAAATGCTGGGTGTAGAGCAGGTGCGGAGTGCTGAGGCTCCTTTGCTGGGGCCGGGCTACCCGTCGCTCTGGATCGCGGAAGTGCAGTTCAAGCCACTGCGGTTATTGCGTGTCAACTGGAAGGAAGACGGGGAAAAGCGTCAGGAGATTGTTCGTTATCTGATGTACCGAGTAATTCTTCGCGACTACACGGATCTGGCAGGTGCAGAGAAACTGGAACTGGAAGCGAAGCTGGCGGATACTGACAACAGGCCGGTCAATGATCAGAAGGAAGAGTTCACGCGTCCGCTGCGTTTGCCACGATTTACTCTGGAAGCCCGTGAAATTGATAACTCCGTCGTCGGTACCTGGTCGGATGAGATTCATCCAGGGATTCAGCAGGCCATTTTCGAGCGCGAACTGGGGCGTCGCGGAAGTGAAGTCAGGCTCCTGAACAGCGTGGAGGCACTTCAGGAGATTGGTGATCCTGTTGCTGCAGACGATCCAGATACACTCGCGAAGGCGCTCTACGGAGTAGCGATCTGGCGGAATGTCGACGATAAGGCTGACTTTTTCACAGTATATATGGCGGGATTCTCGAACGCGTATCGAGTCAGCCAGGACGAAGAAGGCAACAACGTCTTCGAAGAGAAGGTGATTGTGCAGCTTTTTGATCGTCCCGGCGATGAGTTTCTGCAGGAGGAGATCGAGTTCCGTCTGGTCAAAACCGCTGACGTTGATGGTGACGCCAAGTCTGAGACGCTGCCGGCCTGGGTTTACCGTCGTCGCAACTTCGATTCATCGATCAGAGACTTCAATCAGATTCTTCGTCGGATTCCGACCTCGGCAATTCCGGGAGAGACATCTGTTGCCCAGTAATCTGGCGGGCCACCGTACGACCGGCGATGTCTGCATCGAGCGCGGGAAAACGCAGTTTCGGCTGTGAAAACTCTTGAAAAATCCCGATAATTCGTCAGACTCCGGGGCTCGACCTGAACGCCCATGCTGCGTTACGGGCGTTCGTTGCGTGAATTGGGGCTACTCCCGTGTGATTCACACAGCAGAATTCGGTGTTTGCTGGCAAAAGTCGGGAACCGATGCCTGCCGGGCAGGCTCAGATGACAGTTCCCTGTCTGAAAGACCTCGTCAGGATCAATCCAGCTGAGCTTCCGGAGTTCTTCCGGAATGCTGCGAGAGTCGCTGGGGCGGGCAGTGGGCAGCGGGCAGCGGGCAGTGGGCAGCGATTCGTCGCTGTAGACTGGCTTTCATAATCAGAATTTACTTCGTCGGGATTCGGTGTTGATCGGGTCCGGCATTTTTGTGTCTGAAGAGGTGTGTGATGGCTCACAAGAAGGGTCAGGGTTCCAGCCGGAACGGTCGTGATTCCAATGCGAAACGACGTGGGATCAAGAAGTTTGGTGGTGAATCTGTGGTTGCCGGCAACATTCTGGCGCGACAGTGTGGAACCCGCTGGCATGCTGGCCGCAATGTTGGCATTGGCAATGACTACACTCTTTACGCGCTCTGCGACGGAACAGTCGAGTTCGACAAGGGCGGTCGCCGTATGAATATTGCACCTGTCGCTGCTGAGTGACAGTGTTGCTGTTCGTTTGCTGAAGACCAGCGGGCGGAACATGAATCTGAGCGGTACTGCTCCGGCAGGAGCAGTACCGTTTCTTTATGCGCTGACGGACTGAAAGTATGCCACAGTCGGGGAAAACCGAGAACAGCGGAACCTGCGGAGAGTCGAATGCTTGAACTACGGAATCCTCACAGCATTCGGGCGGTTCTGGAGTCCCGGCCACGTGCAGTGCGTCAACTGCAGTTGCAGTCAGAGCAACCACCGGAACCATGGAACGAGGTGCTGCAGCAAGCTCGAAAGTGCGGCGTGCCCGTCGTCTTTGGGGGGGCAGCACAGGAACAACGTCGGGGACGTCGGCAGACAGAGCGTACTGGTGCGGGGTCTGCGCTGGTTGAACCTCCTTCGCCAATTCCGTTGGAATTGTTGTTCTCCACCGCAGGTGAAGCGGCGGGACTCTGGATTGCACTGGATCGCGTGCAGGATCCTCAGAATCTGGGAGCGATTTTTCGTCTGGCTGGATTCTTTGGTGTCCGAGGCATTCTGATGACAAAGGATCAGAGTGCTTCGGTGAATGGCACGGTCTGCGATGTGAGTGCCGGTGGTGCAGAAAGCGTTTCATTTTCGGTCGTTCCAAATCTGGCGCAGGCGCTTGTGCGAGCTCAGGAAGCTGGCATCTGGGTACTGGGGACATGTGAGCGAGCAGAGAGTTCGATTTACGACGTAGCCCGTGATCGCAACTGGATGCTGGTTGTGGGAAATGAGGGTCAGGGCCTGCGTCGACTCACGCGGGAACGTTGTGATCAGCTGGTTTCGATTGCTCCCTCCGGCCCTGTTTGTTCATTGAATGTAGCCACTGCCGCCGCTGCCTGCCTGGCAGTGCTGCGCCGCCCGCAGTTGCAATAGGTGCGAGCGTCTTCTGGTATTCCGGCGTGGGCCGGCAGTTGCGGACCAGCGTCGGGTATCGGGGACGGGGAGATCGTATCTGGTTGACAGAACACGGATTCTCCGCTGTGATGGCTGGCACCTGTAAGGAATGAAGATTCGCTGCATCAGCCGTCAGAGTTGAATTGAAATGAAGAAGAATGTTCTTTCAGCCGTGACATTTCTGGTGGCCGCGTTCTTGCTGGTCATGGCTGCATTGAGATCCGGTTCCGAGATCACGAGGCCAGTGGATTCCGCCGCTGGTGATTCGGAATCGGCAGCGAATTCGCCAGGCGAAGGCCGTTTTGCAGGAATGGTCTGGATACCCGCAGGCAGCTTCCTCATGGGTTCTGAGGAATCGGTTTTTGCCGACGAAATGCCGGCACATCGTGTCCGTCTGGACGGCTTCTGGATGGACCGAACGGAAGTGACCAACGGGCAGTTTGCCGAATTTGTTGAAGCGACCGGATATGTTACTTTGGCAGAAAAGCCGCCGGAGTTTCGCAGCCTGCAGTCGAGCAGCGAGGCTGCAGCCTTGCCGATTCTTCCGGAGTTTGATGTACCGGGATCCATTTGCAGTCTGCCATTGAGCAGTCGCGAGCAGATTGATCCGGAACAGGGGGCCTACAGCTGGTGGAGGTATGTTCCCGGAGCGAACTGGCGTCATCCGGAGGGCCCGGATTCGTCCATCGACGATCGTATGGAGCATCCGGTCGTGCATATCAGCTGGCTGGATGCCATGGAATACTGTCGCTGGGCGGGCAAGGAGCTTCCCAGTGAGGCGCAGTGGGAATTTGCAGCTCGAGGCGGGGAATCGGGCAAGGACTACCCCTGGGGTAATCAGCTCACGCCAGCCGGAGAATGGCACGGAAACATCTGGCAGGGGGAGTTTCCGGTGCGGGATACTGCAGCAGACGGTTTTGCCGGAACGGCTCCTGTTGGAAGCTTTCCGGGGAACGGCTACGGTCTGCTGGACATCTCAGGAAATGTCTGGGAGTGGTGTGCGGATTATTATCGCCCCGATTATTACTCACAGAGTCCGGTGAACAATCCTGCTGGCCCTGAATCATCCTACGACCCACAGGAACCGGGGATTGTCAAACGGGTTCAGCGCGGCGGGTCATTCATGTGCAGTGATCAGTATTGCGTGGGTTATCGGGTTGCATCCCGGATGAAGGGGGAGCAGGACACCGGGGCCTTTCATACGGGCTTCCGCTGTGTGATCAATGAACGGTGATTGCCCGCTGTGGTCTCAGGAATCGGTTGGTTGCACAGCATTGTTCCGCCTTACGAATTCCTCCATGCGTGCCAGTGTTTCTTCGCTGACATGATGCTCGATGCCCTCTGTGTCGATGGCAGCCGTATTGTGACTGACTCCCAGAGAAATCAGGAACTGCATGACGATGTGGTGACGATGTCGCGAGAATCCGGCAAGTTCCTGTCCCTGTTCCGTGAGCTGGACAGGACCGTACGGCTGGGTCTGGATGAATCCGTCGCGTTGCATGCGAGCGAGTGCCCGTGAGACCGTGACGTGGCTTACTGCGAAGCGCAGGGCAAGATCGCGCACCCTGCACTCACCCTTCTGTTCCTGCAATTCGGCGATGGCTTCAACGTAATCCTGAGTCAGTTCGGTCGCATGGTCACTGCGAGTACGTTGATGGCCTTTCGTATGAGGGACGTTCTTCTTCACTGCAGCATTCAGGCGATCGTTGCGGGATTGGAAAGAGGGAATTCAGACCGCAGCATAGTGAATGCTGAGCCAGGCAGAAGTGTCCGCGACCGGCGGTAACCACTGAAACTCGCATGCGGCAGATTCTGCCGTTCGGAAGGAGTTTCGGCAGCGACGAGTGATGGTATCGGCGGACTAGTGCAGAAATCTGCCAGCGAGATGCAGTACGGATCGTTGACCATTGCGGAGAACGCCTTCCATTTGTCGGTCCCGTCTTGGCGTTCATCACGCAATTTCTTATTTCTGCGGGCAGCCTCCTTGTCGGGAACCAGTTCCCTGCATCTTGCGCCCGGTCTTCTGCCGTTGAAGCAGCTGCGAAGCTGCTGTCGCGGTCACTCCCACCGAATTGCCCAGATGGGTTTCAGTCAATGCAAATCCCCTTCCTGCAAAGGACTCTGCTGCTGTTGCTGCTGCTGTCTGGCGGCGCTGCGACGGCTCAGGAATCGCGAGAATTTCGAGCCTACGCCTCAGCCGGTGTGAATACTGCTGACGCAAAGCGAATGATACTGGAACTGCTGGGGCACGAGGCGAAAGCAACGCGCATTCTGGTGGATGCGGAGCGGGAGGAGATACTTGTATCAGGACCGCAGACGGCGCATTTGCTCACTGCCCAGTTGTTGCAGCGGATGCAGCTGCCACCAGCGCCACCAACGAGTCCCGAGGCACCTGCGGTACTTCGTAGTTATCCGATATCGGCAGTGGATGCTGAAGCTGCGGTCGAAGCATTGCGTCAGCAGCTGGGAAGCCGAGCTCGAATCGCGCTGGATGCTGCGGGAAATGGTCTCCACGTACTTGCAACGGCTGCGGTACACGATGAGTTTCAGAGCATTCTTCTGCCGCGTTTCGGGAAGACTGCTGAACCGCTCAGAAATCAGGCTGCCGCACAGTCTCCAGGGGCTGGCTCCGAGCAGGCGGAACAATCCGTGGCAGTAGGGCGTCAGGTTTATCGATTCGGGTTGCTGGACAGTCTGAGGGCAGAGCAGTTGCTGCCAGGCCTGCTGGGACCGGCCATGCAGCGCAAAGGAACTGTACTTGGTTTTGTAAGCAGTACCGACCGATCTGTGTTCATCAGGTTTGATCACAGAAGAAACTCCTGTGAGCTGGCGGGAGACGAAGTCCTTGCAGAGCAGTTTCAAAGACTGTTTCGCTGCATGGAAGATTCGGCGGCTCAGCATGCAGAGCAGGCGGTGAGAATCGTAAGTCTGACAGATGCTCACAGCGTACTCGTGCGGCGTGCAGTGCAGTTGTGGAATCAATCCGACAACGACGAAGTGCAGCGTACTGACGAGCCACAGCCTGTGGTCCCGCAGCAGAGTCGTATGTCGGCTGCACGTGGTCGTGTTCAGCTTGCGGCATGGCAGGAGAGTGACGAGCAATCCGGGATGAATTCGGAAGCTGATGGGAGTGACGCAGCTCCGCTGATGAAACGACCGTCTGCTGATGTTGCTGTGGAGACACTTCCGGACCTGGACGTAATGATTCTGCGTGGCAGAGATCCCGATGTCGAAGAGCTCAGTCAGATTATTCAGGAGATTGAACGTCTGAGTCAGCTTACGACACCGGAAATAGAAGTGGTCTACCTGCGCAACGTGCAGGGGGATGCGCTCAACGAGGTGATTGCTGATGTGCTTGAGGATCTGACCGGACCGCTGCAGGGACGTGTCACGATTACTCCTTTGGTCAAACCGAATGCATTGCTGCTGGTTGGCTGGGGTGAGGCAGTTGAAGCAGCCCGGAAGCTGATTCGCAGGCTTGATGAGACAGTGGAACCGGAGACACAGCTGGAAGTCTTTACACTGCGGTTTGCCAGTGCCGCGCAGGTTGAAACGCTGATTGCGGAATTCTTCGCCAGTCGTGGAGGGCTGAGTCCGGAGGTCACGGTGACATCGGATCCCCGGACTAACTCGCTGGTGGTCAATGCCGCTCCACGAGATCTGGCCGAAGTTCGATTGTTGATTGCCCGGCTGGATGGACAGACATCTGAGTCCGTGAACGAGGCCAGGATCATTGTTCTGAAGAATGCACTGGCGATCGATGTTGCCGCAACGGTGAACAATGCCCTGCAGGCGGCGCGAGGCGGAACAGGAGTGCAGCGAAACGCGGCTCTGCAGATGCTGCTCTCCGGGCCCGACGGTCGGCAGATTGTCGCTTCCGGACTGCTGGAGGACATCAGTCTGACGCCGGATTCCCGCACCAACAGGATTTTTCTGACCGGTCCACCGGAAACGCTGCCTCTGATCGAAGAACTCATTCGCACACTGGACGAGAATCCGGCGACTTCCGCACAGCTGAAGGTCTTCCAGATTCGCAATGGAGATGCTTCCGACCTCGTCCAGGTACTCCGCTCATTGTTCCCGGAAGCGGTCGGTGCGGCGGTGCCGCAGCTGGCTACCGCAGAGGGCGAATCTTCTCTGGTGCCCGTGCGATTCTCGGTCGACATTCGCACCAACAGTATTATCGCGACCGGTACCTCCGGCGACCTGAGGATTATTGAAGTTCTGCTGCTGCGGCTGGATGAGGCGGGAACACAGGAACGGATCAATCAGGTCTATCGCCTGAAGAACTCCCCGGCACTGGACGTCGCCAACGCAGTCAACAACTTTCTCCGCAGCGAGCGAGTCGTGAATCTGTCTGCGCCGGGACGTCAGAATCCGTTTGCCCAGATTGAGTCGGAGGTGGTGGTAGTACCGGAGCCGGTGGGGAATACGTTAATCATCAGTGCAACACCACGTTACTTTGAGCAGATCGTGGAACTGGTGGATGGGCTGGATGAGCAGCCTCCGCAGGTGATGATTCAGGTGATCCTGGCTGAAGTAACTCTGGACAACATGCATGAATTTGGTGTGGAGCTGGGGCTGCAGGATTCGCTGCTGTTTGATCGCAGTCTGCTGGGCAGCATTCTTCCGGCACCAGCCAGCGGTTACAGCGCGCTGACCCCCGGATTTGATTTTAATAACAGACCGCTGGGCAATTCCGGATCTGCTGCCGCACTGGCGGGAGGAGGCAGTGTGGCAGGGCAGGCGTTGTCACACTTCAGCCTTGGGCGTACGAGTTCCGATACGGAATTCGGAGGACTTGTGCTTGCCGCCAGCAGTGAAAATATCAGTCTGTTGCTGCGGGCGATGAATCAGTCCCGCAATCTGGAGATTCTGAGCCGACCGCAGGTGATGACACTCGATAACCAGCCGGCCTTCATCCAGGTGGGACAAAAAGTTCCGCGAATTGTTGGCACCAGTATTACCCAGGTGGGGCAGGTCAACAGCGTGGAACTGGAAAACGTCGGTCTGATCCTTGGGGTGACGCCGCGAATCAGTCCTGACGGAATGGTGGTGATGGAGGTTGACGCGGAGAAATCAGATGTGGGTTCAGAGATCGACGGGATCCCGGTATCTGTTTCAGCTGATGGCGAGGTGATTCGTTCACCGCGTGTGAATATTGCCACAGCCCAGACAACGGTCAGTGCAGCCAGTGGTCAGACAATCGTGATTGGTGGTCTGATCAGCTCGGACAATCGATCCACCTCGCGGCGGGTTCCGTGGCTTGGCGATCTGCCGCTGGTGGGCAGCCTTTTTCGTTACGACGGAAGCTCCAGCGTACGTAAGGAACTGCTGATTATTCTGACGCCGCATGTGATTCGTAATGCTGCTGAAGAAGAGATGATGAAACAGGTTGAAATGGCGCGGATGTCATGGATTACATCAGACGTATTCGACTGGCTGAACCCGGCGATGCCGGTCAGCAGTGAGACTGGCGATGACCGGATTCCGGTGATTTATCCGGATCAGACGCCCGGAATTCGCAGTATGGAGGAATCCGGAGTACTGGATCCTGTGGTGGAGCCGCCAGTTTCCCTTGAGCAGCCGGTACCTCCTCCAGTTCCTGAGGAAGCGGTCAACGTTTCCCGCAGGGCCGGTCAGACGAGCCTGCCGGAAGTCGCCCCGCAGCCACTTGCAGACGAGACTTCACCGGCAACAGCTGGCGGTCCGCTGAACAGATTTCTGCCCCGCATTGTCCGTGGCGGAACAGGGCGGGTTCGGCCCGCTTCTGCGGCACGGATTGCTCAGTAGAGCTCTTCGCGGCATACGCAGAGAAACTGCATGTTGCATACGAAGTTGAATGATGAGAGGTTCGAGCAGACGGTATGGGATCAGCAACTGACAGAATCTGGACAGGACTTCTGACTGCGGCAATGTTGCTGGCAGGAAGCGGTTGCACACTGATCGGTTCGTCCGTCGGAGCGGGACACTGGTGGCGCCGCGATGAACCGCAGGTTGCCACCCAGATGGTTCCCGTGTGGTCTGATACGGTACTCCATCAGGCGGGTGAACCGGCCACGCGCGGCATCGGTGGGCGAGTCATGTTCTATGGGCTGGAGCGGCATCGCACGATTCGCACCACGGGGGTGCTGGTGGTGTATGTCTGGGATGACAGTCTCGGGACATCTCAACGCAGCCCGGATCGGAAGTATGTCTTTCCGGCCGGCAATCTGGAACAGCATTACAGCCCCTCAAGAATGGGGCATTCGTATAGTTTCTGGTTGCCCTGGGACGAGGCTGGCGGAACGATCACTCATCTGACCGTCGTGACTCGCTTCGTCGGCACCGAGGGGACAGAACTCACCTCCAGTCCGGCTCATGTCGTGCTCCCGGGCCCTGGCGATGGAAGTCAGTTTTACAAGTCGTTGGCGCAGCGCAGATCGCCGCAGGAACCGGTCAGTGAAATGGGACAGTCGATACCGCAGGTATCTGTGGTGAATCAGGCGGCTTTCAGCGATGCCGCACCCATGGATGAGTCGACTGTGATTCAGACTGCCGGGCAGCAGCAGGCTGCAGAGATTACCGCGATTGCGTTGCCGCGAGGTTTTCTGAATCGGAATCTGCGCGGTATCGGTGGACCGGAATCGGGGCCGCCAGTCGGCTCAACCGAACTACAGCAGGCAGCTGGCCTCAGGGGCGTGTCCGCGGCTGCGGAAGGGAAGGTGGGATCCGGCGACGGCGGGATGGTTCCGGAGGAAGGTGCCTTCGTTCAGGAGCCGCTGCGGACATCACCGTCAGCTGATTCCGAACTCGATCTACACCTGGCTCCAGCAGCAGCAGCAGCTCCGCTGTCTGGCGATCCTTTTCACTCGGAACGGTACCGGAGACCAATGCCTGTCGGGAGTCGACGGACACCTGCAACGAAATCCCTTGTGCCTCAGCCCAGACGGCAACAGCGCTGGCCGATTCCTGACGAGCAGCGGATCCCGGAATGACCGCGGCGGCCTGCTGAAGTTCGGGGGCGAGGGTCAGCCGTTCCGGGTAGATGCCAGCCGGGCGAACGACTCGTCTGCGATTTGTTCCTCCGATTGCTGTTTCAGTAATTCCGACGGCAGCAGCGACTGCTGTCTGTGCTGTGGACTGAGCACCGACAAAGTTTCCTGCAGCTTCACTCTGAGTATTTGCGCCGACGAAATCACCGGCTGTGCGTGCTTCGCGAGTGAATCGACGTCCCTGCAGTGAACTGGAAGTTCCGAGAACTTCCGTGTCATCGGCTGATGATCTGCCGGAAGATCCTCGAGCGGACGAGCGTCCGGAAATCCCCTGACCCAGACTTCGCGGCCCGAACATGCCCTGCGCCGCAGCGGAATCTGTCGCGACAAGCAGCAGCAGAAGTGTGCATACGTAACGCATTGCTTCAACCTTGCAGAGAACCAGAAACGCGGGCGTCAGCCGAAGGGCGATCAGACCTGTCCCGGGATTTCCGGAATGGCAGCGGCGGCCGCTGTGCATTGCCCGGGATACTGTCAGCATCGGCCTGGAGTGTAGCCGGGATCAAGACCAATTCTGAGGTTCCGAAGTTGCCTGTGGTGCGCTGCTGCTGTTGGCGGCAGGGTCATCAGAGAAGTGCAGACTTACGAAAGGTTGCGGGGAAACATCCGGCCGCCTGCGGACGTGTGGAATTGGATAACTCCTGTATTCAATTCAGGTGCTGTAAACCGGAAAGTCGTTACAGCGGTCATGAAAACGGTCTTTGGGGCGCTTCATATAGTCCGGGGGTGCCTGCTTTCGAACGAGTCAGATCAGGGCGGTCAGAAGATCATTCTGGAGTGATCCGGGCCTTCCGGAATAACCGTGTTATTCGGAGTATTCGAGGCTAACATGCTGCATTCCGTCCGATGCCCCACGTCGCGGTACACCACCCCGGCGGGGCTGTCCGAATCTGATAATGAGTCGATGCGTCCCTGTTGCCGCGCTGTTTCCTCCCTTCGCATTTCCTGCCTCTACGCAAAGTGAATTCGGATGTTGTCAGTTCTGCGAAGACTTCGTTGTCTGCCTGTGCTCGCGATAACCGTATTGCTGTCGCTTCCAGGAAGTTTGCATGCGCAGTCAGAGAATACGCCGGCCTTTGCAGCAGATATCGAGCGACTTTCGGACAGTGATGTCGTCGCTTCAATTCAGCTGACACCGGAGCAACGGGCTCAGGTTCTGCAGATTCTGGCTACTCGACAGGCAGCGATGGCCGTGGCAGAGACGGATGAGGCGAAGGCGGCTGCTGCGGCAGCTGCTGAAGCCGGGCTGCTGCAGATTCTCACGGAAGATCAACGGCGTCTGTTCAATACGCTGTTCTCCGGC
>JALRDR010000552.1 GCA_023262145.1 Planctomycetaceae bacterium
TCAGCATCTGGAAGATGGTTCATGATGCTCCGGAGTGCACGCAGAGTGACTATAATTTGTGCAGCACGGTCCAGCGGATCTGGCAGGGAACTCTGGGCGAGCAGGGTGCTGGTGTGCATTTCGGACCATCTGCAGTGACAGATTCAATATTTGAATTCTCGTGAACGTCCGGGGCTGCCTGGGTTCACAGTCTGCAGCTGGCACGATTCAGCTTGTTGAACGGGGCGGACAGTCAATGGCAAAACCGGATTATTATCAGGTACTGGGTGTCTCTCGAAGTGCCTCTCAGGATGAAGTCCGCAGGGCGTACAAGAAACTGGCGCGCGAACTGCACCCTGATAAGCGTCCCGGCGACCAGCAGGCTGCTCAGCGATTCGCTGAAGTGACAGAAGCGTGGGAAGTGCTTGGCAATCCGGAGAAACGAAAGCAATACGATCAGTTTGGGCAGACGTTTCGAGGCGGCGAGGGGCCGTTTCAGGGAGGCGGCAATCCATTTCATGGGTTCGGTGGTGGCGGCGGAGTTGATCTGGAGGATCTGCTGGGCGGGATGTTCGGAGGTGGATTCGGTGGTGGTGGCGGCAGCCGCAGTCGATCGAGACCTCAGAAGGGCAGCAATATCAGCACAGAGATCACCGTGCCTTTCAGTGTTGCCGCTGCGGGTGGTGAACATTCACTGACTGTGACAGCAGGGGGCTCAGACAGTCAGATTACGGTACGAATACCGGCGGGTGTCAACAGTGGGCAGACCATCCGCCTGGCAGGCCAGGGGAACCCCGGCAGCGGGGGAGCTCCGGCCGGAGATCTGATGGTGACCATCAGGGTGGCGCCGCATCCGTGGTTTCGTCGTGAAGGGGCAAATCTCATCGTGGAGGTGCCAGTGACTCCCGCAGAGGCCGCGCTGGGAGCAAGGGTTGAAGTGCCATTGCTGAGTGATGGTACGGTGGTGCTCACAATTCCCCCCGGCACATGCGGGGGCGCGAAGTTGCGGCTGCGAGGAAAAGGTGTGCGGAATCCAAAGACCGGTGAACCCGGGGATCAACTGGTCCTGATTCGAATTGTGGTCCCGGCAGAACTGTCGGCCGAGCAGCGGAGTCTTTATGAACGTCTTCAGGAAGTCTCCGAAGAATCACCCAGGGCAGGGCTCTGGGGCTGACGCGACCACACGCATTGTCTGATCGCCGAGAACACTGTCGAATAAGTCCTCGCGGATGTTAATTGTCGTTCCTGAAATGCGGGACTGGGAACAGTACAGGACATTCTTCCGAGTGGGGCCGCAGGGGTCGACGATTCTCAGTGCTTCCGCCATACTTTCACACCTGTTTCTGAACTTCTCCAGGGAGATGTTCCAGGACGGAGCCGGCCGAAGACTTTTTTCCCTATTCCCTGGGACAGGCTACGAACCAAAGTCAGGTAAATCATGAGTTCCGAAAAGACTCTCATCCGTGTAGGGCACAGTCCGGATCCCGACGATGCCTTTATGTTTCATGCGCTGGCGAATGACACGATTGACACCGGCAAGTACCAGTTCACACACGAACTGCAGGATATTGAAACTCTGAATCGCAGAGCATTCGAAGGGGAACTGGAACTGACTGCGGTCAGTATTCACGGCTACGCCTTCGTGGAAGACAAGTATGCATTGTGTGCCGCCGGAGCCAGCATGGGTGACAATTACGGGCCGATGGTTGTCGCCCGCGAACCAGCATCAATTGAGAGTCTGAAAGGACGCCGAATTGCCGTCCCCGGAACACTCACCAGCGCCTTTCTGTCACTGAAACTGCTTTTGGGTGACACGTTTGAATACGAAGTTGAGCCCTTCGACGAGATCCTCAATCTTGTCGAGCAGGGCAAGTACGATGCAGGCCTGATTATTCATGAAGGCCAGCTGACATACGCTGGACAGGGGCTGAGTCTGATTGTGGATCTTGGCAAATGGTGGTACGAGGAGACCGGAGGTCTGCCGTTGCCACTGGGAGCCAATGCTGTGCGCAGAGACCTGGGCATGGAGACCATGCTGGAAGTGACCTCATTGCTCAGGCAGAGCATTGTCTATGGACTGGATCATCGCCAGGCCGCTCTTGATCACGCCATGAAATATGGGAGAGATCTTGATCACGAAAAGACGGATCGGTTTGTCGGCATGTATGTGAATGACTGGACGATTGATTTCGGTGAAAAGGGACGAGAAGCAGTACGGCTGCTGCTCCGACGGGGTTTCGAAGCGGGCATTATCCCGCAGCTTGTTGTGCCGGAATTCATCGGCTGATTTTCGCAACTGGCAGTGACAGCACTGATGGAAAAAGCCACATGGCGGAATCGAGTGCTGGGTGATTTTTTTGCAGAACAATGGCAGGCACTGCCAGCAACGATCACTGCCAGGACTGATCACTGCGGTACACACACCGATTGAAGCGGTGTTGATTCAGGGTCAATGATTTGACTTTGAAAACACCAGGATCGACTATGCACTGAACCAGGGCTTCAGGATTGCCTTCAGATCCTGGGGCTCTTCTTGATGAGTGCTGGCAAACCATTGTGACTCGATTTTCTGCATGGTCTGTTCAATCTGCACTCGCTGATGCGGATCGTCACAGCCATCAAGCAGTCCGCGCAACAGGCCGATGGCTGTAAACGCATCCAGTGTGTCCGGAAGAATTCGCAAGTTGTCCGTCGCTGATCCCGCTGCAGAGGCCCGTTTTGCTTTGACGAAGATCACACCCGTCGCCGCAAGGGTGATGAGCATGAGGACTGCAGTCATGGTGCGGAACGGTGAGCCATTCGGAGTGCCCCCGGTTGTTGCGGAGAACAAGGAAATCTTTTGCTCAACAGTTACCAGATCTGCGTCGTTGAACCGCTGGTAGAGTGATTCACAGTCGGGGAGCCGGGCGGATGCAAAGAGAAAAGTCTCATCCGCAGCAGGGGCCTGATCGTCGGCCTGCAGTGTCAGGTTCCAGATGCGTTCAGAAAGCACTCGAGGTTCCTGAGAAGAATCATCGAAGCTGGAAACTGAGAGAATGCCATCGTCTACTGACGCAACTTTGTACCCCGCAAAGCTGACGTTCAGGATGTTGTCCAGTTCCGGAACGAGCCCGACGGCCGTTGCCTTGATCTCAAGCAGCAGTTGCCCTGCATCCGCCATTCTTTCGTCCAGAGTCTGCGTGACCACAAGATTCTCAAAAGGACGTGGCGGCAGCGATTCATCACCTGAGCAGTCGATGGCAAGAGGATCTGACTCTACCGGCAGTACGACGTAGCCGGTCGTGTCCAGAAAGTCGAGGTCCAGCCGCAGCGATGGGAGGCGATCGATTTCCGGCCCGCGTGCTTTGAGCAGAATCCAGGCATACGGGGTTGTTCGCCAGCCTGGTTCTGCTTCAGGGATGGACTGAACAGATTCAGGTTCAAAGGTGACGGAGAGTACTTCGAAGTGTTCATCAAGTGCCTGACGGGCGGCATCCTCGAACTTATCTCGATAGTCCTCATTCGGCCTGCCGTTGTTGTAATAGTAGCCGCCGCCACTGTTCTGATTCTGCAGATAGCGAGAGAACCCTCCCGCTTCGCGTTCGATGGCTCGAGTATGTCGAATGGAGACAAGTACGCCAAAAGGTACCTGACTGCCAACCTGCAGTGGTCCGTCGATCTGAGCCTGCAGGCTGATTTCCGAGACAAGATCGCTGTAGTAGTCCAGCACTTTGGCCGCCTCCTGCGACTGGGACTGTTCGCCGACAAGTCCCAGCCCTTCGCGGACGTAGCGATACTTCACCGCTGGATTGACTCCGCTCATGCGTGCGAACAGATCATTTGCGAACATCTGCCTGTGCTGGTCACGGGCTGTTTCAGGAATCTGTTCCAGTTCAGTTGTGATCAGCTGGAACTGATCAGAGAGGGGGTTTCTTTCGGGAGTGATCTGTTGGACGGAGGCATCTCCAAGACTGGCATAGAACCATGTGTTGAATGCCTCAACGCTGAAATCCGATGGCTCAAGCGAGGGAATACTGCTGCTGTAAGCCTGTGTGGCTGCTCGAAGTGTCGCGAGGGCCTGCTTGCGTTGCTCCAGAAAATCGGACGAACGGGCAAGATCATTACGATAGTTTGCCAGATCGTGCTGAAGTGCTCCCTGCTGCATGATCAGTTGCCAGTTGTTCGGATGCTGAGCGAGGGCACCTGCACAAAGAGCAATCGCCGATTGGTAACCGCCCACGACTTCAGCTTCGATCTCCTGCTTCCGACGATTGGTATTGCTGTTCTGCTGTACCTGCGGAGAACGCCAGATTGTGGCGAGGTTGCTGCGCATCTGAGTCAGCAGGACCGAAAGTGCTTTCGGCTCAATTCCCTGTGGATCACCAAAGACAGTCTGCAGGTCTTCAAGCTGATAGACCTCCGCCGAACTGTGGATGCCTGTGAACGCTGCAGCAATCCAGCTTTGTTCAACGCCCTTCAGTTCCAGCGACCTGATTCGCGAGACCCAGCCTGCCAGTTCCGTGAGGTTGCGCTGCTGATGTGATCGTGTAAGCGGTATGGCATTCAGACGCTGATTGAATCCAAACGAGAACATGTAAACGCCGGTTCGACGTCTGCTGCTGTTGGGATCATGATTGGCTGCCCATGTCTGCAGAAAGTTACGGATCAGCTGCAC
>JALRDR010000561.1 GCA_023262145.1 Planctomycetaceae bacterium
GACTGTATCACCAAGTTGATCGAGCAGTGTGAGATAGGTATCCAGCAGTGCGGGACGGGAAACAGAAGCCATCATCACAGGAATCTCAGAATTCGTCCTTGCATCAACATAGCTGTCGAAACGGTACCCGGTCCGCGGAATCACTGTGGGGTTGAATGCCGGACGGACGGCGTTGGTGAGAGTGAAATTGTCGTATTGAGCGATGCTCATGTGCTCTTCCAGTTGCTCTTCAGTCAGATGTCGAAAGCTGCTTGAATCACCGGACGGAGTTCCATCGCGGTATCCGGAGGCAAGAAAGTCGCTGATGCTTCCCATTACCAGGTGGCCTGTAGCAGAGTGAAAAGACCCGATTGCTGGGCAAACCTAGCTTGCAGCCTGCGCAGTGCTTTGCGTTTTGGGAAAAAAGCGTTGAGGTTTTGCAACGGATTGAATTCTTCGGTCAGGCAGAGTCTGCAGTTCCCGCTGTGCTCAAGTGGCTGTGGTGATACAATCCCGCGATCCCGCAGAACTGCCAGATCTTCCGCATCCTGCTGCGGGTGGAAGGGAAGCAATCAAGAGTGAATCCGAAGGATGAAGCAATCTGCTGCGGCGCGAGATCGCCACGACTGACAACAGCGATCTGTGTACTGACCGCAGTCCTGTGGGCGGGACCGATTGGTGGACGCGACTGTCAGGCTCAGACGTCTGCTGCAACTGATCAGGAACACTGGTACCTGATTGAACTGGACGGCGAAACTGCCGGCTACGAGGTCATCAGCGTGCGTCAGGACAGCAGTCGTTCTGCCCGGGGAGAAAGCAGTCACCAGCGTAAAACAGTGTTGCGAATTCAACGCCAGGAACAGAGTCTTTCGCTGACCGCAATTCTGCAGGTTCAGACAACGCCCGATCACCGGATCAGATCGTGGGCACTGCAGCGAAGTTCGGCAGATGGCAGTTTCAGCAACAGCAGTGGCGTGTGGTCGGCAGAAGAACGCGGCTTTCGTGTGCGTCAGTCAGCATCGGACAATGAACTTCTGGTGACAATTCCCGATGGGATTGCGCCACGGTCTCCCGTGTTTTCCACCTGGCTTGGGATGGCCCGGACGGAAAGCCGTGGGGCGAATGAATTTGTTTTTTTTCCGGAGAATGCCGCGGCTTATCCAATGGAAATGGCGACCCGACGTGTCAGCGATAACTACTCCGAGGTCAGGAAGTTTGGTTATCTGACGGAAACACGCATCTGGCCTGTGGGCTATCCGGACCTGGATACGTTGGTGCTGCAGACGCCGGATGCGGAGACTGTTCGTATGGAGCAGACGGTGCTTGGCAAACCGCTTGTGTTTCGTAGAACGGATGTCTTTACCGCACTCGGCGTTGAATCTGCTCAGGGGCTTGATATCCAGCTGGCATCAGTGATTCCTGTGATCGGTGCCTTTCCGACGGACAGTCAGACGAAATCGGTGCGACTGCACGTCAGCAGCTCCGACTCTGAAGATCTGCTGTTGCCGCACTCCGCGCGGCAGCAAGTGACAGCCAGTGAAGATGGTGGTCTGTTTGTGATCTGCAGTCGCGAGTCGACGACACCAGATACACCGGGACGTATTCCGCAGTCCGGGTCACCGACAAACGAATATCTGGCTGCGGGACGTTGGATCGACTGGAAGTCGGGCTATGTCATGCAGGCTGCTGCGATTTCCGTTTCCGGTTCCGCTCGAGTCAGAGAAACAGCTTTGCAGCTGGCCTCTCTGGTCCGCAGAAAGATGCAGCTGTCTCCATTCTCCACGCAGTTGCTGCCCGCATCAGTGATCTGTCGCCGCTGGCAGGGAGACTGCACTGAACACGCAATTGTGCTTTGCGCACTGCTCCGCAGTCGTGGAATACCCTGCCGACCGGCGGCCGGTTTCCTGTTTGTGCCCCAGCTGAATGCCTATGTACCCCATATGTGGGTGGAGTATCAGAATCAGAACACATGGCAGTTGCTCGATTCTTCTCAGCCGCCGGATATTTCCTTATTGCGTTACCTGAAAGTCGCGGATGCTGCGCTTGCCGGAGAGTCTGAGTCAGGAGTTGCGATGTTTGCCGGCCTGCTGGATTTCGTGGGACGAGCGAAGATCGAAGTTCTTCCTGAGTCAGAATTCGGCCGTTCACGTTGAAGCTGATTGCGGCATCCGCAGCACATCGATACAACGCCTGCCGCAATAGTGCGATCAGACAGGTCAACCCAGTGACGAAGGAACGCAGTGTGTGGAGTCGCGAAATCCCATTTCGGGTGGACATCGCCGGCATTATCGAGATTATGGGGACGTCGCTGTACAGCCGCATGGATACACCGATCCGTGAGCTGATTCAGAATGCGCATGATGCGGTCATCCGTCGTCGTCACTGTGATCTTGAGTTTCAGGGGCGAATTGACATCCGGCAGGACGCAGAGCAGGGGACCCTGACCATCTCAGACGATGGAATTGGTCTGAGTCCTGAGGAGGCTGAAAAGTACCTCGGTACTCTGGGGGCCGGAATCACCGGACTGCTCAAAGGCAGCGCTGCTGCAGATTCAGACGTACCACTTTCCGGTGATTCCGCTGACCTGATCGGGCAGTTCGGAATCGGATTATTCAGTGCCTTTCTTCTGGCGGACTTTCTGCGCGTGGAAAGTCGGCGGGAAGACGCCGCTGAGGGGGTCTGCTGGGAAGCTGGACCCGGAACTGAAATCTGCCTGTCTGCTTCCGAGCGCACAACGCCGGGCACCACGGTAATACTGCACCTGAAACCGCGGTTTCGCGTCTACAGCGAGTCTGCTGATCTGCTGGAACAGGTGATTCGCGAGTATGCCGACTTTCTGACGATTCCGATCTTTGTCAATGATGCTGCGGCGCGAACGAATGTGATCAATGTGGCGTGGTTTGAAGCTACTCCGGATCCGGAAGAAGTTGAACTTGCTTTGGCTGGGTATTTTGAGGAATCGCCGCTCGAAGTGATCCCTGTGCGCATGGAAACCCCGTTATCGATTGCGGGTGCACTGTATGTTTCTCCGGAACGGACCCCCGGTTTCTCGGAGGAAGCAACGGTCGCGGTGACAGTGCGACGAATGGTGATTTCACGGCGGATTACTGACCTGCTGCCGGCATGGGGCACGTTTTTTCGCGGTGTTCTGGAACTGACCGACGGAACCCCGACGGCCAGCCGCGAAGACCTGGTTCGTGATGAACGCTTCGAAATGCTCCGCCAGACCCTCGAAGAATATCTCTTCCGCCACCTTGAACTTCTGGCGGAGGTGCAGCCGTCCCGGCTGGAGGCGATTGTCAGCTGGCATCGGTATCACTTCGCCGCTGCAGCCCAGCATGAAGAACGCCTCAGACATCTGCTGCGGCGGGTTTATCGTTTCCAGACGACCCAGGGACCCCTCCTGATTTCGGAGATTCTGGAACGCAGTGAGGCCGATCCGCTGGTGGAATCGGAAGCAGATTTTGTGGTCTGGTATCATGCAGACCGCCGGCAGGAACGATGTCTCGATGAATTGTTTGCGGGAATTTCCATACCCTGCGTTCATGCCTGTCGAAGTTTTGAGGAAGCACTGCTGGCATCAATGCTTGCGGACGAGGATTCTGACGAAATCGAGCTGCGTCCGGCGACACCGTCTTCCGCCAACTTTGCTGCCTCCGTGCTGGGCATGAGCACTCCCGAAAGTCCGGGAGATGAATGGAATGTGTTTTTTCGGGAATGTAATGCCCAGATCCAGGTTGCGGCACTTGATTCCGGACTGCCGGTGCTGGCCTTCCTGAATGACCGCTTTGAATTATTCCGAACATTTGATGAGCTGCGTCGTGAAGGCGATATCCCTGCAGGATTTCAGCGGCTGATCGATTCGCATTTTCGCAGCCTGCCGACAGGCAGGAATGAGGTTGTGCTGAACAGCAATCATCGTGTCGTTCAGCGAGCATTGCAGCAGGGCCCAAGAAGTCCATTGTCCAGCGTTCTGCGTGTGCTTGTGATGCATGCGCTGCATGCAGCCGGGGCTGCCAGATCGCAGCGGGCTGCAGCCGTGCAGACGGAAGACCTCGACTGGATCGCCGATGCGCTGTGGGGCACCAGCGGGCAGCAGCCTTCAGAAGAGTGAACCCTGCGACATCGGTGGCAGACGACGGCCAGGCCATTCCGGCGGTTCGGGTACCTCAGGGCAGATCGCATGCAGTTCCCGATGAATTGCATCAGCCATCAACGGCGCAAACTGATCGTCGGGGGAATGTGTAAACACGTAAGGCTGCAGACCCTGCTGCAGCCACCCGCTGATGATCTCTGCCCACTCGCGAATCCACTGCTGACTCTCGGACAGTCGATTCCGACAAATCAGCCTCAGGAACGGATGCTGACCTGTGACTGTGGTCCGCAGTGGTGTCCGCGGCTTCCTGGCTGCCGCCTGCTCTTCCGTCTGGTCTGTTGGTGGAGCAGAGAACAGGGGACGCGAATCAAAGAGGACAAAGTCAATACTCTGCTGCGAGAGCAGTTGCACGAGCCATTGTTCGTTTGCAGCCTTGTCAAACCAGTCAGGGTGGCGGACCTCTACAGACCATGGGAACTCCGCCGGCAGTATCTCAAGGAATCTCTGCAGACTGTTTTTTTCTGCCGCAGAAAAGTCCGGCGGCAGCTGAATGAACGTCGGACCGAGAGTTCCGCGGGACCGCAGCACCTCTGCAATCCGCAGAAAATCCTGCAATGGTCGCGAGGCGTTTGTCAGTCGCAGGTCATGGGAAATGATCCGCGGCAGTTTCAGGCAGAAACGGAATCCCGGCTGCACACTACGTGCCCAGCGATCTGCAGTTGTGGTGTCAGGAAGTCCGTAGAACGTACTGTTTCCTTCAACCGTTCCAAACACTTCGGAATACTGCCCCAGCCATTTATCGCGGGCAGCACCGGAGCGATACAGGGATCCCACCCAGCCGCTGCATGCCCAGACGGGGCACCCCAGACGTACCGCACCTGCGGGGTGTTGTTCTGCTGCGGGTTGATTCATACAAGGTGACTCCGAATCTGCAGCACCAGGAACTGCACGCCGGCAGAATCCGCAATCGGGTGACGGTCCTCAGGCTGAGTCCGAATGCTGACCGGAAACCGTTGCGTGGCAGCCTGGAAAGCTGATTCGAACGCGGAACTTCGCTGCTGATCAGGCAGCAGCCTCTTCGTCGGCGACATCTGTTTCTTCAGGATCTGATTCATCACCCGGTTCTGACTGTGACTCAGCTTCAGCTTCGTTGTCCACTTCCGATTCGATCTCTGCAAACGGGAGTTCGGACTGAACGGGGCCATCGTGCTTTCTCAGTCGGTCGTAGTCCGGCAGCTCTTCAATCTGCCGCAGCCCGAACATGATCAGAAACTGCCGCGTTGTTGCGTACAGAAACGGACGTCCGAGTGAGTCGTCTTCGCCCGCAATGCGAATCAGTCCACGATCCAGCAGTTGTCGGATCAGTTCTGAGGACTGCACACCGCGTACAGCTTCCACGTCGGCTCGCGTGACAGGCTGCTGATAGGCAATGACGGTGAGCGTTTCCATCATTGGCGGGGAGAGTTTCATTTCGGCGGTTCGGTTATGCAGTCGATCAAGCCATGGTGCCAGAGTAACTCGCGTCATCATCTGGTAGCCAGCCGCCGTCTGCTCGATTCGAAAGGCTGACCGCGCACGATCGTAGCTGCTGTTCAGGGCATCGATCAGGTCGCACACTTCGGCTGCATCAATCAGGCGTGCCTGCTGAGCAAGCTTTCGCGGTAATACTGCCGCATCGGCGATCATCAGCACGGCTTCCAGGCGGGACAGGCGTGGCGTCCGAATGAGTCCGCCCTCTGCGGTGTATTGCAGATTCAGCTGAGCGCCCGCAGAAGGACGGGACTTCAGGATTGCGAGCACTTCACGCTGAGTACGGGGAGCAAAGCCATGAGCCAGTCCGTACTGCAGGCGTCTGGCTGATGGCCACCCGCGGAAAACTGGATCGGGACTCACAATCACCTCACGATCAGGGCCGAACACCGGGGTTCAGCGGCGTTCGAATTCAGCACCGTCATTCCCAGTGGATCTGCCCTGCCATTTCTGAACCTGAGCAACGACGTCAGCGAGAGCCTTCTTGCGGGACTCGGCGACGGCATCAAAGCGAAGCTGCACTGACTCTTCGGATGTCGGAAAGAACACGGCAACACCGACAGGCAGCTCAGCATCTGCGCTGAACCAGAAGATCTTCACCGCCCCGGTGGCCAGCAGTTGTTTTTCCAGAATCCTCATCTCGTCGAAGTCAAAGTCGGGCACTGATTCAGGAGCGTCGCTGCCCGAGACCTGTTCCGGAGGCTGCGGACTTGTCTGTTGCGCGTCGGGATCCACCACAGACTCTGATTCCGCCAGGAACGGGTCGATACCGCTGCGCGCCGGTACGGCCATTGTCTTCCCCGACCGATCTGGCTGACTCCCGGCGGTTGAGTCGGATGTTCGCTGAATTTCGGGCGCCGAGGATGCATTCGCAAATTTATCTTCGTTGACGAGCCAGAAGTCTTCGTCGAGCAGTTCTTCGGAGGCAAGGGCAGGGCTGGTTGAAAGGCCGACTGACGGTCCAGGTGGACGCAGGAGCGCGAGCGCCGGCACTACGATGAGCGGCAGCGTCATCAGGATCGTTGAAAGCAAGCTGTTCCGTGACGATTCCATTCCTGTGATCCCGAACATCAGGGAGTAATCCGCCACTCCTTTCGGCGAAATCTGCCGAAGTCTAGGGAATGCCGCTGATGCGGACAATTCCAATCTGGCGGGCGAGAATGAACGCAGGGCAGAACTGCTGTTGCGGAAATCGGCAGTGACTGCCGATTATGTCACGTTGACGCGGCACAGGTTGCTGCATTCGGAAATTGGCGATTGAGAATCGAGATGCGGCTGAGAACAATCGAGATACGAAGCGGAGGCGGTCGACGAGAACGGAGTGGGGTGGCATTCTGCAGGGGGGCAGCGAATGGACTCAGGCCTGTCCAGCTTCCTCCGGAAATGTTGATTTCAGACATCCTGCCGGCACAGCACCGTTGGAATATGAAGTCACAAAGGAGCAAATAGTGAGCATCAAAAACCGGCGATCGTTTCTACGCGGACTCGCGGCGACAGGCTGTGCGCTGCGTGTTCCGTTGAATGCGTGGGCCGGGCCAGCCGTCGAACATCCCCTGGAAAGGCCATTGAGACTGGTGCAGCATTCGCTCAGCCGACTGGAAAGCGTGGCTGGTTACGAATGTCAGTTCGCCAAACAGGAGATTGTCGGGGAACGAGTCATCAGTCAGAAACTGCGGATGAAACTGCGGCATGATCCGTTCAGCGTGTATCTGTACTTTGAAGAGCAGAACCGCGGTCGCGAAGTGATCTATGTGCAGGGAAAGAACGACAACAATCTGCTGATTCACGAAGCCGGAATCCTGAAACTGGCCGGCACGTTGCAGCGTTCCCCGGAGCACGCTGATGTCAGAGCAGAGAATCGACATCCAATTACAGAACTGGGACTGCGGAAACTTGTGGAAGCAGTGATTCGCCAGTGGACGCAGGAATCACGTTACGGTGAAACTGAAGTAAAGTACTTTCGTGATGCCAGTCTTGGAACCACGCTTTGCAATGTGATCGAAAGCAGCCATCCGACACCGCGCAGGCAGTTTCCCTTTCAGAAAACCCGCGTCTGGATTGATCAGAAGACGAATCTGGTGGTTCGGTTGCAGCAGTATGCGTTTCCCGCCAATCCAGAAGCGCCAGCAGCGCTGGTGGAGGACTACAGCTACCTGTCGATCCGTATCAACAATCAGCTGGCTGACATTGATTTTGACGTGCGAAATCCCGCGTATTCCTACTGAGCGGTAGTCAGCAGATGAGTCTGCGGATGACGGCGATGAGTGCCAGAGCAGGACACATGAGCAAGCACTAGCGAAGGCTGCTGGTGACAACCTCGTGCAGAGCCTTCAGTCCTACGGCTGTATCGATTTCATAAAATCCGGCGTGGTAGTGCAGCACCTTTCCATCAGGGCCAATAACGACCCAGAGTGGCAGCTGGCCGCGATTTTCCCGGGGGTCACCGACGGTCTTCAGCAGAGTGCCATCGTCATGCCCGATGACATAGCTGAGATTCATGAATTCTGCTGTCTTGCGTGCGGAACGCTGCGCCTGTCGCAGTGTCTGTGGATTGTCCAGTTCCGGATTACAGCACACCCCAATTACGGACAGCTTCTGATTACGAAACTGGTTGGAAAGAAATTCGAGGTAACCGGTCTGGCCGTAGGGTTCAGCCAGTGGCTTGTCGCGATATTCCCAGAAGTGCAGGATTACGGTCTGTCCGGCAAGGTCCTTCGATTCAAGATTGCCACCGGAAATCAGCTGCAGCGCGAAGCCGGGGAAAACGGAGTTGACCATCGCACCGGCTCGATTGGCAACTGCCATGACGCGTGACTGCTGCTGGGATGTGTCGCTGCTGATGCGGGAGACCAGTCGCTGCAGCGGAGTGCCCTCAGCCTTGCCAGCAAGGCTTTCGAGTGCAACGCTGGTGTCCTGTATCTGCCGCTCTGAGAGCTCTGCCAGTAAAGCGTCAGGACGACGATTCAGTGTCGCCTGCAGCTTCAGAAGGTCCTGGCGGACAGCCGTCAGGTTTTCGAGCTGGGCAGCAGGAACAGGTTCCGTGGAAGTCTTGCGAATGGTGAGCTGGAAGCGATCACCACGGCCCATGAACACATCCATTTCAGCTTCCACCAGAACTCCGGATTCCTGATTGACCAGCAGTTTCTGGCGACGGCCACGCGGTTCCTTCGCTTCGATTGACCAGACACGTTCCTGTCGGGATTCAGTCTTTTCAAGAAGGCGATAGGTCCAGTTGCCCAGCTTCCATTCAGTCTCTTCAGCGGCCGGGCTGGGCAAGGAGAGTTGCAGAGGAGGAAGCGGGAGGAACCAGTCGGTGTCTTCGTACATGTAGGTCAGGTGAGGCTGCACAACACTCTGCGAGGACAGTTGCAGATCGCCAAAACTGTCAGGCCAGGGACAGCCCTGGCGAGGATCATCGAGTACATGGAAAAATGAACTCTCTGCATCATGAATCAGCAGACATTCGAACCGACGCAGAATTTCAGCATCCTCACCGCCGGGACGAACCAGGCTGCCGGAGTAATGTGTCATCAGCGGACGTTCTGCCGCAGCAACAACCGCTTGTTTGTGCAGGCTGAATATGCTGCACAGCAGCAGGCAGAAAAGTCCCATTGAACGCATGGAGGCAGTCCTGGTGGAGAGTGAAATGGGGGGGGGGGGCCAGCCTCGCCGGAAGCGGAAGAGTTCCGGCCAGTGCTCGCCGGACAAGACTATGTCAGATTCCGGGGTACCTCACAATTGAAGCGACGTAATTTCGGTGGAAGCTGCAGAAAGGCCGGCGCAATCGCAATTGCTGGCGAAATGTTTCACGTTACATCAGATAATCCCACATGAATTCGTAAGCCTGGTCCTGCTCAGACGCGAAATGGCGTCGATTCTGCGTTAATTTCTCCGTAATATGGAAGGGCCGGGCGTGACTCTGGCCGCAGCAGACGCCGGCTTACTCCCGCAAGCAGAACGTTTCCAACACAGTAAAACCGACTTGCTCTATGGCAGGGGACAGTGACGTGGCAGAGAATCAGCAGAATCTTGTCGGTAATTTTGAGCTCCGTAACTGTATCGCCTCCGGCAATTCGACGCAGATCTGGGAAGTCGTAGAGCAGGGTGGCACAGTACCCCTGGCAATGAAACTGCTGCTGCCGGACAAAATCAAGGATGCAGAGGCAAAAGCAGTCCTCAAGCACGAATTCAAAGTCGGAACACAACTCGAGCACCCCAACCTGATCCGAGTGCATAATCTCGAAATGACTCGAGATCATGGCTTCTTTCTGATGGATTACTTTCGAGCACCCACGCTCAAGTCACAACTGAGTGCATCCCGCCCCGAGACGCAGTCGAAGCTCAAGAAACTTGTCGAGGCACTTTGTCAGTGCTTTCAGTACATGAATGAAAAGGGCTGGATCCACCGCGATATCAAACCTGAAAACATCCTCATGAACAAAGGCGGGGAAGTGCGAGTCATTGACTTCAGCCTTTCCTGTCGAGTCGCTTCGGGGGTCATGAAGCTGCTGGCTGGCAAACAAAAGAGCATTATGGGAACGCGAACATATATCGCGCCCGAGGTCATTCTCCGCAGGCCACCAACGGTGCAGGCTGATATCTACAGCCTGGGTGTCACCCTCTATGAAATTGCTACCGGTGCTCCTCCGTTTGCCGGACTGAGCCCGAATGATCTGCTCAAAAAACACCTCGGAGATTCTGCGGCACCACCATCCTCCGTCAACGACAACTGCACGCCTGAACTCGACATCGTGATTGGGAAACTCCTTGAGAAAAACCCGAAGAAACGTCCGCAGGACATGCGCGAGGTGCTTTCACTGTTTCGCAACTGTCGCGTGTTTCATGAAGACCCTGTCGAAATCCATGACCGAAAGATCAGAGAAGCGAAGGAAGCTGAGGCATTGAGTGTGGACAAACGACTTGATAGTCGTGCTGATGCAGATCGAGTCTCAAGGGGTCTTGCAGCTCCAGCAAAACCCACCAGGGGCAAACGACTCACTGCACCGATTGGCAAAATTGAACCCGTGAAGAAGAAGGAACCAAAAAGAGATCAGATGCCACAGATGACGCCGGAAATGGTGCAGATGATGGCTCAGCAGCAGATAATGGCTCAGCAGCAAATGATGGCTCAGCAGCAAATGATGGCTCAGCAGCAAATGATGGCCCAGCAGCAGATGATGGCCC
>JALRDR010000646.1 GCA_023262145.1 Planctomycetaceae bacterium
GCACGTCATCGCCAGAACACTCGTCACGCTGCCAGCGGACCACGGACTCCTGCAACAACAGACGCAGGCGTTCGGTCCACTCCGTCTGTGCAGCATCATCGCTGAACAGAGCGGTAAATCGTCCCAGTTCGTCAAGCGGCGGATGCCCCGGGTCATGCCGCACAATCCGTGATACCCCGAACCACGACGCAGGATCCTTCACGTCCGATTCCTGCATTCCGCCATAACCCACTCGCGGAGGGAAATAGTTGTTCAGCTGCTTGGTGGCCAGCTCAAAATAAACGCGGCGGTCAGAAGTATCGTGAGTGCCCTCCAGTGAATCAAAACGGCCGGCGGTGAGCGACTGCCAGGCGGGAAAGGCTCGCGAGGGAAACTGCATTCGCTCCGGATTCAGAGCCTGGTCCACAATAAACGACTGCGATGCCTTCTGCCCCGCAACGCCTTCCACTGCAAATGTCATCGGCTGTGTCGCATCCATCGCCGGGCTTTGAAGCACACCCGGAAGGATTGCCGACCACAAATGCGAATAGCGACCAGCAGGCAGCAGATGCTGCAGCACTGTTTCGCCCGCAGCTGCGATCACAAGTGTGCCGTGATCGGCCAGCCCGGTCTGCATTCCGGATCCGTCCCAGGCCCAGCCACCAGTCTCTCCGTCGGCAGCAAAATCCGCCAGCACATGAGTATGCTCAACGTTTGACTGCATCCGCCGCAGACGCTCCGCAAGAAACGCTTCGCCGCTGACAGAGCCATGCCGCAGCCCCAACGCCATGTCGGCAAGGCTGAGCGGAACACCAGCCGGCGCCGGTTTGTCCTGAGTCATTGCAGTGACCGCGGAAGAGAGCGTGCCGCCGTCCGCTGCAAGTGCCTCCTGCCATACGGCTGACAGCTGCTGCCGAATCTCTGACTTCAGCCGCCCCAGCTCAACCAGCAACGACTCGTTGCGGTTGGCCGTTTCCAGTGAGCGGGAGCTGAATCGAGTACTCATCAGCATTCCAGCCAGTGCGTAGTAATCCGTCTGTCGCACAGCATCCAGCTTGTGGTCGTGACACTGCGCACAGGCCAGCGTCGTGCCCAGAAACCCCTTGCCCAGCGTATCAATCATGCTGGAGACGGCTTCCTGCGAAACACCTTCAATCGCTGAATTATCCCCGTGACGTCGCTCACCAAGACGCAGCATGAGCGGCCCAATCAGCGCTTCATTCAGCCCCGTCGCCGGATCAATTCGTGGCGGCAGCAGATCACCGGCAATCTGCTCCTGTGCCAGTCGGTCCCAGGGCAGATCCTGATTGAACGCACGAATCAGGTAATCCCGATAGCGCCAGGAATTCTTGACCGGCACGTCCCACTCATAACCGTGCGTATCGGTGTAGTGCACCACATCCATCCAGTGCCGTGCCCAGCGTTCACCAAATGCCTGATCCGCCAGCAGCTCATCCACCAGTTGCGGAAAGGCAGCCTCCCAGTCGAGCTCACGATAGCGCTGCAGCAGTTCCACGGACGGCGGCAGTCCGGTGATTGCAAACGACAGACGGCGGATGAGCACTTCAGCATCTGCCTCCGCGGCCGGCTGAATCTGCTCCCGTTCCAGCCGGGACTGAATAAAGCGGTCCACATCAGTCCGGATCGCTGACTTCTCCGCAACGTCCGGCAGAGCAGGGCGGACCGGAGACTGCAGACTCCACCAGGTCCGACGCTCCGCAAACTCCTGCTCGCGTTCCTGCTGCGCCGCACTGCGAGTGACTGCAACTTGACGCGGATCAGCAGCACCCGCGGCGATCCACCTGGTAAAATCGCGGAGCACTGCGTCCGACAGACGCGGCTGATCCGGCGGCATCGCCGAAACATCCGCATCATGTCGCAGCGCTTTCAGCAGCAGACTGGCGTCAGGATCGCCGGGCACCACAGCCGCACTCCCGGAGTCACCGCCCTGCTGCCAGCCGGACCGCAGATCCAGTCGCAGATTGCCAGCCAGTTCTTCCGACTCAGCGCTGTGACAGGAATAACATCGTTCCACCAGAACAGGTCGAATCCGCGTTTCAAAGAACTGCAGATCCTGCTCTGAGAGCGGTGAATCGTCGCCGCGACAGACCGTAAGTGTCGCCAGCAGCAGATTCAGCGTGAGCGAAATTCGCATCCACATCGTTGCCGTCTCCTGGTCACATCAATCCCTGCTGCATGAGACACGTCGCATGCAGCGAGTTCCCTGTGAGCAGTCTGTGAGCAGTCTGTCGCTTCATGGATAATCCGCCGAACTTACCATCGCGTCAGAACGCAATCAAAACGCAATCTGCTCCGGAAGATACCTGCTGATCAGTTCGGAATAATATGGTCTGAGTGTCTTCCAGTCCGGGGCGACCGGACTTTTGGTGTACAGATCATACGGGTTGAACTTGCGCACCCACGAAAGCATCTCTCGATCATGATCGTCGCAAAGCCAGTCGTACTGCTCTTCACGATGCCATGCATAAAACGAGTGATACCGAATCATATACAGCGACGGCTCCGGAAGATACTCCCGCAACACATGAAACAGATACTCGTCGTGGCCCCACGACATCAGCACATTTCGCAATCCGCATCCGGGCTGATAGATGCCATGCAAAGTGCTGTACGCGGAATCCTGCCGGTCCGGATTGTCGGCAAAGAACTCAGGATACACGATGCGGTCACTGAACTGACACCCCACCGGAAACGTGTCGCCCACCACTGCCCACTGCGGTTCGCCCCAGAGACAAAGTACCTTGCCAAGGTCGTGCAGTAATCCCGTGAGCACAAACCAGTCCGGATGACCGTCCGCCCGTATGGCTTCAGAGGTCTGTAACAGATGCTGTAATTGATCGAGGTCGATATCCGGATCCGAATCGTCCACGAGCGTATTGAGAAAATCAAGCGCCTCGAAGATGCTCATGCGGCAGCGGTTCAGCCCAAGGTACTTCTGTCGCTGCTGACTCACAAATTCATATGTCTGCCAACGATGATTCTGGCGGTAGAACTCGCGCACAGTATCTCGAGCCGGACTGTCGTAATTGCGGTAGTCACTGCGAGCACGCTGCCCCGGCTCCGGATACAGCCCTTGCTCCACGAACCGTTCCACATCACCAATCAGCGAGCCGTTCGGAGTTTCGTTTACCAACTGCCAGTCTCCCCCCAAAAGCGTTCGATCGCCTGCCCAATCACGAATTCCAGCAGCCCCAACACCGCAGTGTCTCAGACGCACCCGATTCACACAATCACAGTCGAGTTGCCACCCACGGTTGTGACGCCGCAGAGTGACTTTCTGATCGCGCCCAGCGGCAACCCGGAATTCAGCCCCCCTCCCTGCAGCTAGCCCGTCCGGGCAACAGCAGCGGTAGCTTCAAGGCAATTTCTGAACGGACGTCCTCGATGTCAGCGAGCAACAAAAGGACAATGGACAAACGCACATCAGTGATAACCAAGTTTTTAGAATGCAGTGATCTCCATACAGTCCCCTATGTCACGGCTGTGCCACTGGCGCAAGTCCCCAAATTGAATGCAGAATGCGTTCGGAAGTTCGCGTTTTTTGCATTTCGGCCCTCAGAAGACCTGCCCTGCCGAGCAAGATGAGTGGAGGCGAAGAGCACTGAATTCCCTCCCCGACAGACGCTGGTTGTCGGACTTCTGAAACATTCCATGCATCGACCAGACGCTGCAGTCGGTCTGATGTGCTGTCGCGCAGATCGGCGCGGTGGACAGCATCTGCATTTTTTTCTACCGAGGTATGGCATGGTCACGTCTTTGCTTCGTTCCTGGTTCCGTAAGTCAAATTCAGACTCCCGGCGTTCTCGCCGGACCCGCCGATCATTGCACCGCAATGTTCAGGCGGAGCTGCTGGAGGACCGCTGTCTGCTCACCGGTGAACTCACCGATGGCGGGCTGCAGATGGAAGTTGTCACCGCGTACAACTACATCATTGACTCCAATGTTGAAGCCCCCTCAACAAAGGCCCCGAAGGCCGCATATCTCGGAGTTACAGTCAGCAATATCGGTTCAACAACGCTGCAGAACATTGAGATCAACTTTGGAGATCTCACCAACAGTTCCACTGGTGTCGGTGTTGCTGGCGTTTATCCGGTCACAACGATCGAAGAAGCTGATCCGCTCCGCGATTATGCCGGCAGTTTCAGTCTCACGCATCAGGGCGGGGCGGCTGATGCAACTCGATTCATCAATCTGCTCGAACCAGGCGAGACGGTCACGGTCTACGCGCTTGTGACATATCCTGTTGTCGACTCACAAAACAGAACGCTGGCCGGTCGCGCATCGGTTCCTGAAGACGACATCGTGCTGAATTACGATGTCTGGATCACGGGTACAGAGGGTTCCGAATCCAGACTCGTCTACGACGAACGGACCATCACAGGCCGCAATGAGATTGCGGCACAAGCCAACAAGATTTCCCCGAACACTTCCGGCAAGGTTCCCGACAAATATCTCGATGCAATCGAAGCCTCACTCGGCTGGCGTCCGAACCCTGGCACACCACGCATTGCCGGTGCCCGGATTACTGAAGGGATCTGGTATGACCTGGGAACGATTGGATTCGGTTTTGACAACGACGGCGACCTGATCCCGGACCGTAATGCGTGGATGCAGCCCGTCGGGGATGCTGAAAAATTTGATGCCACCACAATGCGACTCGCCAAGTGTTACGGGCTGGTGATCGTCAAGCTGAACGATGGCACAGAGAAGCTGATTCCATTTGAAGATCAGCTCTACTTTGAGAATATTCCGGCAAACAACACGGGTGGCGTCGGGCTGGTGTAT
>JALRDR010000737.1 GCA_023262145.1 Planctomycetaceae bacterium
GCTCCGTCGCCGGATCGTCAGGTTTCCCCAGATCATTGTTGAGCTGGCTGTGGTTGGTATTCCCCTTGCCAAATGCCAGTGCCGCGATACCGGCATCCTTCAGCACCGACTCCAGCTGATGCGCCTGCGCCCGCGTATCCGGATTACCAGAGAAATACAGCAGCAGAAACGGTGGAATATCCTTGTCCGCTGCAACATGCGTGACCGCTGAAAAGTCCACATGCTTCTCCGGATCATTTCCGAACTTCTGGCGATGTCCGAAGGTGAACATCTTCCCGCCGTACAGCGTCTGGCGATGTTCAGCAGTCATAATGATCCTGGGAATATCATACGTATCCCCGTCCACCGGGATGCAGCCACGCAGCGCCTTCAGCGAAACCCCGTGCTTCTCAATATAACGCTGGTCGGTACACAGAATCGCCGCCAGTTGCGCCCCCGCCGAATGTCCGCCCACAATGATTCGCTGCGGATCCCCGCCATGCTTCGCGATGTTCCTGTGCACCCAGCCAAGCGATCTGGCTACGTCATCGATGAGCACATCCATCGTCACTTCCGGCAGAAGTCGGTAGTTGGTGGACACAAAGACAAATCCACGCTCAGTAGTGACCTGCGGCTTCAGACCGACGTCACTCTTGTCTCCCGCCTGCCAGCCACCACCATGAATCCAGAAGATCACCGGTCGCAACTGCGACGAACGACCGTCCGGCGTATAGACATCCAGCACATGTCGCTCGTGACCGCCATCAACATAGGGAATTCCTGACTGCAGCAGCTGTGCAATCCCGGCGTCCTGCAGGCCGCAGCAGACAACCACGCAGACAAGATGGCGAAGAAACCTGATCATGATGAAGCACTCCTGAAGCAGTCCCCAAAATCGCGACAAAACCGCAGTTGCCCATTATGAGTCGTTGTGGCCGTGGAAGGAAGCAAGCCCCCCACTGCCCGCAGGAACAATTCTTTGCCGGGCACAATTCTTTGCCGGGATGATTCTCTGCCGGGACAGTTCACTCTGCCACAGCGTGCAACGACAGCAGCGTTGCAGCAGACCGAACCGCCGGGCCAGGAAATGCCTCTGCCGAAATCCACAGAGGCAACTGACCGGGACTACGCAACGATCACAACTTACGAATTCGACAACCGCTGCTGACGCGGCACCGGGGGCCTGTCCATCAAGCCACCCTGCCTGTGAATGGCAGCACTGACGCCACGGCAGCACTGACGCGTCTGATGGACGTGCACCGCCTGCAATCGGAGCTTCAACGATCATCAGTCGAATCAGGCTCCCGTGCACAACCAGCGATCGTGGAGCCGGCCTCGCCAACCGGCCCTGCCAAATGTTGAATCAAGCACACCAAGTGTTCTGCTCCAGGAATCAAACAACCCATTGCTTAACTTCACGAATCGAACTGCGAGCACTTTGCAACACTCCGTTAACGCACTCCGCATTTCCGTGGACCATTCCGCAATTAGTGCTGTAGTGCTGTGAACACACTTTCATTGAATGGTGATCCGAGAGGCGGACAAAGAGCGAACAACTGGAGACGGGGCTATTTGGTCGCGATCCAGCCCTTTTGATGGCCCAGGTTTCGAACCTTGCCGCTAAGCACGGCTTGGGCCAAGAGGCGAGAGACGCATGAACCCTTGAGGCCAAGGTGTTCACATACATCGCAAAAATAAACAACGTCGATCCGCTGGCGGATGAAATCGGCCACTTCACGCCAGCGTCCAGGGCTGCGGATGTCGTCGTCCGTGAGCGGGATGCCGAATGGCCTGTTGAAGTTTCTCCCCATCGCCTTCGCCCAGATGAATCAGCAGGTCATCGAGACGGTCTGATGATCACCTGCAGGCACTTTTTCTGATCGTTGTCAGTCTGGGACTTGCCTGATCCCGGTCTGCCACAGCGGCAGAGTCCAGAGGTGACTTCCCGCCAGCGTTGATTCCGCACATGATACACCGCCGGGTTACGTCGCTTCATCGCCACTGCCGGGCCGGATTCTGCGGGGGGTGATGACGCTATGGCCAGCGAATGTGTTATCTTCAGCCCCCATGCCGATCAGGATTCTTCCCGAGCGTTTCTTTCCCGGTGACTCGCCCACGGAACTGCCCCCGCGTTTTGCGGGGCAACTGCTGACAGGATCACAGGACGGAATGTTCACATGTTTTCGCACATGTTTTCGCACATGATTTCGCACATGATGTCTCGCCTGCTGACACTGCAATTCTACGCCCTGTTCTTTCTGCTGCCGCCGGCGTCGGCTGACGAAGTATCGGCTCTCAATCTTGTCATCATCCTTGTCGACGACCTCGGCTGGATGGATCTGAGCTGTCAGGGGAGCACGTACTACCGAACACCGCACATCGATCGACTGGCAGCGGAGGGCGTGCGTTTTACTGACGCCTACGCAGCCTGCGCTGTCTGCTCCCCGACCCGCGCTGCAATTCTGACCGGCAAGTATCCGGCCCGCCTGATGCTCACTGACTGGTTGCCATCCGGGCGCTGGAACCCGGCTGCAAGACTCCGCGAAGGCCGTTTTCTGCGCGGCCTGCCGGTGGAAGAATTCACGCTTGCCGAAGCGCTCCGAGAAGCCGGCTATCGCACTGCCAGCATCGGCAAATGGCACCTGGGCAGCGAACCATTCAGCCTGCCCGAGCATCATGGCTTTGATCTCAACATCGGCGGCAATGCGCACGGCGCACCCGGGAACTACTTCTTTCCCTACAACGGCAACTGGCTGATTCCAGCGACAGGTCTGCGCGTGCAGTGGAATGTGCTGCCAGATGGCAGGGAAGGTGAATACCTGACCGATCGACTGACGGACGACGCCGTGAGATTTCTGCACGACTGCGGTGAGCAGCCATTCCTTCTGTACTTTCCCCACTACGGAGTGCATACACCTCTGCAGGCGAAAGCAGAAATGGTTGCCGCTTATCAGGAGGTGCCTCAGGATCAGCAGCAGGGGCAGCCGGTGTACGCGGCGATGGTGCAGAGTATTGACGAGAGTGTGGGGCGGATCATGACCACGCTCCGGCAACTCAACAAGCACCGAAACACTCTCGTCATCTTCACCAGTGACAACGGTGGTTTCGCCAGGGCAACGGACAACTCACCTCTGCGCGCCAACAAGGGGGCATACTACGAAGGCGGCATTCGCGTGCCGCTGATTATTCGCTGGCCTGGTGTGGCACAACCGGGACTGGTGGTCCATGAACCAGTCATCAGCACAGACCTGTATCCAACCTGCCTGGCGGCTGCAGGTCTTCCCGCGAATCCAAATCAGCACGAAGATGGGGTAAACCTGCAGCCGCTGCTGCAAGCAGGCGGACGAATTGCTGACCGAGCACTTTTCTGGCATTACCCGCACTACAATTCCCACCCATCCAGCGTCCCCGCCAGCGTCATTCGGCGTGGAGACTGGAAACTGATTGAATCCTTCGATCCGGCGGGCGTGGAACTTTACAATCTGCGCGGGGATCTGAGCGAAACCAGCAACCTCGTCGCTCGGGAACCGGCACGCCGAGAGACTCTGCTGCAGGAACTGAACCAATGGCGGCAGGCGGTGCGTGCTGAGATGATGCAACCCAATCCCGACTATGATCCGACCCGAGTGTCCGCCGGCCAGAACAGACAACAGCAGCCACTGAATTCCAGATAGCGCAACAACGTGTCCAATCTGCAATTCAGAATCTGCAATTCGCTGGAGTGAATGATAATGCCGAACATGTCACACAGATCGATCACCAGCTGGCTTCTGGTGTGGCTCATGCTGGTAGCGCCCTGTCGTGGCTGGTTTGACTCCGGGCACCATCTGGTTGGTATCCTTGCTTTCGATCTGCTGGACAGGCAACAGCAGCAGGAGCTTCGCCGACTGCTTGATGCACATCCACGAAAATTGCAGGAGTTCCCAGTGCCTGCCGAGATTCCGTCTGGCGAGCCGACGTCCCGATGGTTGCTCGGCCGCGCCTCGTACTGGCCCGATCTGATTCGCGGGCAGGAAGAATGGGATCGTCCCACGTGGCACTATCAGCTGGGTGCATCGCTGGCGATCGGCACGGGTGTGCGGGTGCCGCCAACTCCAACGGGCCTGCCTGCTGACGTCAGTCTGCAGACTGGCTCCCTGCACATCGCTCAGGCAATCGAATTCTGCCGCTCCGTCCTGCGGGATCGAACTCGCAGTGACGCCGACCGCGCGCTCGCGGTCTGCTGGCTGGCGCATCTTGCCGGCGATTCGCATCAGCCCTGCCATGCGGGAAGTCTTTATTATCACGGCGTTTTCCCGGACGGCGATCGCGGAGCAAACTGGCTCAGACTGACGGACGGTTCCAATCTGCATGCATTCTGGGACGGACAATTTGGCAGCGACCTGAACTGGGCCGCACTCGACCGCCGCGCTGCGCAGTTGCGGGGCTCTCACATGTGGCAGGAGTCTGCAGCGGCCAGCAGGGATCTGGACCCGTTACAGTGGCTCTCCGAGAGTCTTGAATTCTCGAAGACGACTGTTTACAGCGACGAAGTGCTGAACGTGGTCGAAGCGACACGCCGCAGTGGTCAGGATCGCGTGGCGGCATTCGATCTCTCCCCGGAATACACCGCGCGCGCTAAGGTGGTTGCAGAACGACGCGTCATTCTGGCAGCACAGCGACTAGCCCGGGTACTGGCCGAGGATTTGATCGCAAACTGACCTGCGCTCAGGCCTGACAGCCATCGACGGCTTGCCGTAAGGATGACTCTCTGCAATGAAACATGTCAATTCTGCTGCTGCTGATCCATTCACAGGAAACGTATTATCCATGAAAGTGCGTGCCGGATTTCTGGCTCTGCTGCTGATTCTGCTGGCCCCCGTCAGTTCGGCTCAGGAAGGTACCGCGCGCGATTCCGGGAACCCGCTGCTGACGGTCGGCAACCCCTCTGATCTGCAGGTGAATGCTGAACGACTGCATGCTGCAGCGTTGATGGTGCAGCACGCCCCTACAACCGTGACTCTCATTAGCATTCGCTCAGGAAGGACCTGCTGTCACGAGGTGTCAGCATCCCGGCCAGACTATATCTTCAACTTCGCAGGATTTTTCATAGTCTTTTGACAAAAGCATGCTTACGCATAGCATGAAACATCAGGACTGGTCGAAATGAAGGAACATGGATCCCCGAACTTCCTGGCGCCTTCCGCAAACCTTCGAAGTATTCAATGGAGCATCGTGTGAATAACAGTCACACTCGCCCTCAGGTGGTACACCCCCAGACGGGAGACGAGCGCTCACTGGCGCACGATGCTGC
>JALRDR010000751.1 GCA_023262145.1 Planctomycetaceae bacterium
GTGGATGATTTTCTGATTGACCAGCTGGCCCCCACACTGCAGCAGATACTGCACCGTCCGGAGCCCGGGGACGTTGTTCTGGTGACAGATCAGCCGTGGGAAGGAAACACGTGCGCCTACTACACAATCTTCCACGACGGAGATCTGTACCGCATGTACTACCGCGGCTCACACGGCGACGTGAAGACTCAGAAAAGCCTGCACCCCGAAGTGACCTGTTATGCGGAAAGTCATGATGGGATGCACTGGACAAAGCCCAGCCTGGGCATCGTTGAGTGGGAAGGGTCAACGGACAACAACATCATCCTCCAGGGTCTTGGTTCGCATTGTTTCGTTGCCTTTCGCGACGATAACCCGGCTGCACCGCCTGAAGCTCGATACAAGGGGATCTCCCGAGGACGTCCGTTCGGCAGCAAGGGCCTGTACGTCTTTCAGTCGCCCGATGCCATTCACTGGACACTGATCCGGGACGAACCTGTGATTACCAACGGGGCCTTTGATTCTCAGAACCTTGCATTCTGGGATGCCGGTTCACAGCAGTACGTCGATTATCACCGCACATTCACAGACGGCGTTCGGGCGATCATGATGTGTACATCACCGGATTTTTTGGAATGGAGCGAACCGGTCCTGCTGCAATACCCGGAAGGCACGCCAAAACAGCATCTGTATACAAACGCGATTGCGCCGTATTATCGAGCCCCTCACATCCGCCTCGGGTTTCCGACCCGCTATCGTCCTGCTGACAGCCAGGTGGAGCCAATTCTGATGAGCAGTCGCGACGGGGTAAACTTCGTTCGCTGGAACGACGCCCTGATTCCTCCTGATGCTCCTGAGGAACGTGACGGGAACCGCAGCAACTATATGGGCTACGGCCTGGTTCCTCACGCTGAAGATCCGGCTCGGCAACTGCTGTATGCATCTGAAGCCTACTACGAAGGCCCCGACAGCCGACTGCGCTACTTCTCCATTCGCACGGACGGATTCGTCTCAATTCATGCCGCGGAAGAACCTGGTGACCTGATTACTCGCCCGTTCACCTTCACCGGCGACCGCCTGTGTCTGAACTTCATAACGGGTGAAGAGGGACTGCTGCAGGTGGAACTCCAGACTGCGGATGGTGCAGCGGTTCCGGGTTTTGAGCTGGGCGAAACAGTTTCGCTTACCGGGGATCATCTGAGCGCAGAGGTGAAGTGGAAAAGCTGCAGCAGTGTCAGCAGTCTGGTGGGGCAGGTTGTTCGCCTGCGGATTCGCCTGCAGCAGGCCGACCTTTATTCCCTGCAGTTCCGGCCCGCGGAGTAACTTGCGGCACAATTCACTCGGAAAAATCAGGTCTCAGAATTTCCGCAGCGTAGTGCGTGCCGATTCCTGCTCCTGTCCCTGAATCTCCATCGCAGTGATTTTCCAGTGCCCATCGCGTGGTTCAACGGAGAAGATCGCGTCGAAGCGGTTCCTGCGTTCATGAATATGTCCCCAGTGTTCCACAGTTCCGGCAACGGTCCATGTGGCTGCACACTGAAATCCAGGCCATTTCGGGGAAGTCGCAGCCGGACTGCGTGCAAGCACTGCCGGTGGATCCAGTCTGACTTCCTGAACCCGCGCCACAGCTCCACCCTGCTCACGGACACGAAGTGTCTCCAGCAGCTGCAGATAAAGTTCTTCCAGCAGGGGCCCATCAATTCCCGCAGCGAGTGCATCGTAGATGCGACTTTCACTCCCGAAACTCAACGACAGATACATCCCGTCATGCAGTTGCTGCAGGACGCGCCCGGCCTCATCCGCTGAAAGTTCCTCCGGCGGTCGGAGCGGATTCTGCACTGTTACCAGAGTCGATTCCGTGCTCCAGCAGATCCCGGCGAGGGTGAGCATGCTGCCGGCGACCAGCAGTCTTCTGCGACGACCAGCGATCAGCGCGGCTGGTAACGTCAGAATCAGCAGCAACAGTCCGGATATGGAAATGGGCAGACGGTGATCAGGCGGCAACACCGCCTGCACGAGCGTTGGAGTCTGCGGCAGCAGCTCTTCCGGACATTGCCACGCAAAGACGTTGGCTTCCGGCTCATTGAATCGCGAAAACTCAAACCGCTGCAGCTCTCCTGAGGAAGTCACCACTACGGCAGGAATGCGTGTGACTGCGGAATAGAACCTGTTCCAGGAAACGGACGCTTCACGAACAAAGTCGTCACCTGCCGGGTAGGACATGATCACCCCGATGCGACCACTGGCCATGCTGACTGGTTCAGCCTCGGGGCGAGATGCGAAGTCCGAAAGGTTCAGCGAATAGAAGTCGATCCGAGGAAATTCCGGGCTGACAATCTGTCCGTTGACGAGCACAGGATTTTCTTCCGCAAGCCAGTCCTTCAGCTGCTGCCGAATCACATCCTGCTCTTCGACCGCCACAAATGCAGGATCAGCATGCTGCAGCGGCAGAATTGTCGCCAGAGTCGCCAGCGGGATCAGTACTTCATGGCGAACCTCGGTCCGGTCCAGATAGATGAATGAATACAGGCTGCTGTAACTGGTGATTCCCAGTGTCTGCACCCGCTGCTTCTCAAACCACTGATCCCATTCATCATCGGAGGCATCTTCGCTGAGCGTATTTTCCCAGTCGAAGCGAATGGTCGTGGAATTGCCGGGCTGAAGTCGTTCAGTCCAGTTGAGCCCCGTACCTCCCTGATGCACCGTCAGAGTCATCTCACTGGGAATAATAAAATTGGCATCTGCGATATCCTGCTGGATCGTGAGGAATGCTGGCGGCTCAGCAAATTCATGTTCAATCTGATACTCCGCAGTATGCTTCATCATCTCTGTGGAAGGGATGCCTGCGGCTGGGATTTCAAATGGCTTCAGATCTGTGACCTGCCCGGGTATCACCCTGCCGTCTGCATCCCGCAGTGTGAACTTCTCCAGCAGAAACGAGCGATGGTCTTCCAGGCCACGACGGATATCGTCTGGTTGAATCAGATCCTGTTCGTCCGGTTCCAGCCCCTGAAAGAGAACAAGGTCCTCGGCAAAGATGCGGATTCGTGTTGTTGCTCTTGTCCGTGAGACAAACATCCCCGCCTCAGTCACCGAGATCGGATGACGTGACGCACCGAGGTCGGCAGAGTTCAGCTTCGCAGGCCCCGGCAGGAGGACACAACATGCAAGCAGCAGTTGGATAAGCATGGCGATACAGTCGGATGCAGCGGGAACAGAAGCAGTCTCAGCACACCACTGCCGTCTCAGTTCAGATAGACACGGGAAATCATATCGAGGCCTTCAAGGCTCTCACTGGCGGCTCCATCCGCTGTAAACAATCCTCCCGGACTGTCGTTCTGGTTCTGTTCCCAGCCGGAAATCCAGATTCCTGAAACACGTTCCTTTGAAAGACACATTGTCACAGCATCCCGGAGCCACTGAGCGTTCTGAATTTCGCTCTGGAATTCAGTAACCTGCGGGCTGGAAATCAGCACGTTGATTGGCAGCTGAAATCCCGACCAGATATCAATGAGCTGAGAAAGGCTGAGCAGATCGCGACGGAGCGATGGACGCGAACCTCTCTGGATACGCAGATCCAGGTTGATCTCATCGAAGCGAACACCGCAGCGTCGCAGTGTGTCGAAGAACTGAGTGGGGGAAAGTCGATTCTGGGATCGACTAAGATACTCTCCCCATGGCTGAATCACGCGGAGGCTGACCTGGATCTGTTCATCGACGCCACGTGCGGCCGAAATAACGGATGACAGAAGGTTGAGGCGTTCTTCTTCATTCAGTCCACCGAGGCCACCACAGTTCCCGCCGGCAACCACTTCCCAGTGACGAATTCGCCC
>JALRDR010000755.1 GCA_023262145.1 Planctomycetaceae bacterium
CGATACGAGCCAAACAGAAAATCTGCAGAACCGAGAGGCAGCATCAGAAATAAAAAGCAGGCCCACAATGCGGAGCCGACTGTCGCGATCAGGAGAGCCGGGAATACAAGTCGCATGAGGTCAAATCCGATTCAGCCTGGCGATGATCATGTTCCACAAGCAGCGGGGTACGACGCACCGGTCAGGACATGCACAGGATCGACGCAGTCGTTCCTGTGCAGACATCTGACCAGACACTCCAACTGGACCGCCAAGGGCCTTGTCGGAAGTGTCGAATACGTCAGCTGGTGCTTCATCGCATTGTCTCTTGTGTCAGGGAGCATAAAGGTTTGCAGGATTCGCTGACGTTGTGGAGATCTGTACTTCGCACATTTCTTCAGTGGGAAAAGGAAACTCTGAATTCTCTTGATTGTCGTCGTTTTGGACGGATGCCCACGCTGACACGATGACTCCGATATTGCATCCGCTCTTCGCCCTGCCGGTTCCTTTCACCTGCCAGGGCTATGAAAGTCAGACAGAATTCCTGATGCCACGAGACAAGGGGGGCTGTCACGGGCCGAATGATTGATCTCCGCCGCTTGATTTCCCACTCCGTCACTGGAAACGGACCGATTTTCGCCCCCGCACTTGTCCTTCATCCTTCAGCTATGGCACATTCTGCTCACCGCACGCTCGGGCCTGGCGAACCCATGCTGACAACCGTTCATCGACTTCCAGAACGCTAAGAACGAAGCCCTGCTGAAGCAACTCTGAATGAAGCGCCTGCTGCTCAACGATGACAAACGGGGACTGCTTGCCATGAAGGCTCATGTCATCGGTCGCAAGGCACTTCGGGAACTAACCCCCATTGCTGCGCCAGACAGCATCCTGCGTTGGCATCGTGAACTGTTGGCGAAAAAGTTCAATTCCAGCAACAGACGCAAACCCGGTCGACCGGATGATCTTCTTCAGGCTCAAGTCACTGGGAAATGTCGTGCGTGACTGCGTCGATCATTACCACGCCGAACGGAACAATCAGGGATTCGGCAATCAGTTGATTGAGCCAGTGGATGATGCTGATTTCACTGATGGCCACATCGAATGGCGTGCACGACTCGGTGGCATGCTGAAGTAGTGACACCGTCGGGCTGCCTGGCGAGTCCTGCCACAAGTCTGACGTGACCTTCTGCGATGAAGGTACGCACTGAAGGTGAATTAATGCTGATGTCGAATGCCAATCGCTGTGCTCGTCAGCGACTTGTCAGCCGAAAAAGACGCCAACTTCTCCCGATAACAACTGATTATCACAGAGCTTTGCAGTCAGTTCAGTACAGTGCCCCCACCAGCACTATCTTCGAGACAAACACCGGAAAGGAAATCGATCGCCCACTACGCTCCGGAGAGATCGCAAGGATTGGCGGTTATCCGGCACCTGCTGAAGATCCGCCGCCGGGAAGCACAATCATGTGGCGAGGGCTCTCACGATTCACCGACATGCATCTCGGATTTGAGCTCAGTACCAGTCCTTATGGGTAATTGAAAAGTTGATCGGGCGCCTGCGATTATTCTCTGACATGCAGATATGATCATGCCTGCAGCAGTATCTGAAATACTCATAAGTACCAGCAGACTGCTGGCAGCGATCGGCACTCGCGTGGGAAACTCCCGAATGCCGTGACAAATTCCCCGCTCTGCTTACGCGCGTTTTCACGTGGCCATTTCACATCAGAGAGACCGTTCTGGTGGCTGTTGTGGATAAGCGAACTGAGCCATCCCCGCGGTTCCGGCTCCGACTTGTCCACTTGCTATCTGCGTTCCAGAATAAAGCGAAACTCTTTTAAGTCATTTTCGATCCCGAATGCGGCATCGATAGAGGCCGCCTGATTCGGGATTTCATGGCAAAACCACTGCCGGACAATAAAGGTTCGTGATGGGTCAACCGGTTTGGGCATCTGCACGTGCCATGGCGGACTGAAACTCTTAAAGTCATACGTGGAATCCCCCGTTTTGGGGCATTCCGAAACCGGCAATGCAATTGTCTCACCACGGTCATTGGAGAACTTCAATGGCGACCGAACCTGATGTGACTTAATCCGGCCAGCACCTGAATGCTCAATCATGAATAATAAAGATGTCACCGCGTGATCGCGACCGGGTGAAAATGCACGTGCGATCTCGAGAATCTGAACGCGAATGTTCTCTTGTTCAATGATCGGGTTGGCAACCCGCAGAGCCTCGTCGTCCTTTTCGGCCAGGGACTTTTCGGGCGTGGTCACCGTCCCGGAATTCCCGCCGAACAGCAGACCAGCAGTCAGAACCATACCGAAAAGCGCTAATCGTTGAATCATACAGAATCCAGTTTCTGTCAGCAGATGATTGCCGCCAACAGCGGGCGGTCGTAATTGCCGATGTGAAGAAAACACTGGCCACAGTCACACCGCTGCAAAACCAGCGAGAACACGAGTAGAAGCGATACCTCGGAGTGTAAATGTACTGATAGTGGGAGTCACTTCTCAGGACTCTATCAAATCCCTGAGCTGGTTTACTGCAGAAAAGATAGCCGACGATGGCTAAAGCCGTCAACAACGACCGGATCGGACGGCCAGGGCAGAACCCTGCTGTTTACCACAACATTCAGGAGTCCACCGCGCGAGTACTCGTCGCTGCCAGCAGTTGGATGCTGCTTTTGAGTGTTCCAGAGAACCACAAAAGGGGACATTCTACTTTTCCAGTTGTTTTGGTCGGCCTCGCGGTCGAAGCGAGGATTCAAGGCCGAGCATTGCAGCCGTTTTTGTCTGCCAGTGAGTGTCACCGAATGGAGTGCCGCGAGCAAGGCTGTGTCTCAGGGCTTTGAGTTCGTGGTTTGCATGGGGCCATCCATAGTTGACAGTGCACTCTGCGGCGGTCAAAATGCTCCCGAAGTCGATTCTGGGACTGGATTTCGGGGAGTTCTGTGATGGCACGAGTCAATCGACGGGAAGTTCTGGCAGACGATGAAATACAGGTGGTGCACTGCGTCAATCGCTGCGTCCGCCGAGCCTTTCTGTGCGGAATTGATCCGCTTACCGGCATGTCCTACGAACATCGAAGGGAATGGATTCGGAAACGCATCGAATTCCTTGCCGCACAGTTTGCTATCGATGTGATGGGATTCTCCGTGATGGCCAATCACCTGCATCTGGTGCTCCGCAATCGCCCCGACATCGTCCCCGAATGGTCGGATGACGAGGTGGTAAAACGCTGGTGGCAGCTGTTTCCGTCTCGCCGAAACACTGACAAATCTGCGGCTGAACCCACAACTGCGGAGCTCAATGCCATCAAGGCAGACGCCAGCAAACTCAAGGAACTCCGCCTGCGTTTATCCAGCATCTCCTGGTTCATGCGCTGCACGTCCGAAGTGGTGGCGCGACAGGCTAATGCTGAAGAAGAGTGCACTGGTCGATTCTGGGAGGGACGTTTCAAAGCAACCGTGCTCACCGACGAAGCTGCCATCACTGCCTGCATGACCTACGTCGACCTCAATCCCATTCGCGCCGGCATCGCGGATTCCCCCGAAACCAGTGAATTCACAAGCATCAAGGAACGCATCGACGATCTGCAGCAGGCGGAAATGAAGCTAGCGGAAGAAACGAAACCACCGACTGATCCCGGTGCGACATCGCCGGACGAACCAGTCAGACGCAGAGTCTCCGCAGCAACCCGCAAGCGCTACGACGAACATGTGGAACATGGTCCCAAAGCAGGCTGGGTTGCACCCTTGGAATTGCAACCAAAACGCAAATCCGCTCGACAGAAGCACACAGGTCGCAGAGCTTCCAATCGCGGCTGCCTGCAGATGTCGCTGGCAGACTACTTGGTGCTGGTGGAATGGACCGGTCGGCAGACAGTGCTCGGCAAACGGGGCAGGATCCCGAAGCGCATTCCACACCTGCTTGAACGGCTGGACCTGTCTGAAGAACTCTGGCTGCACACCGTGCAGAAGTTTGCGAAGCAACGCAAAGTGAGCACGGTCACCCCGGCGACAAGTCCTGCAGATTCGCCGCCAAGTCCGCGACGACACTCCGGCGCTCACCGCTAGCCAAACGGCCACAGCCCGCCCGCAGCTGACATCTGAATTCTGCGACCGGCAATGGTCGTTCTGGAACGCTGCGCGCTGATCACCGCTTCGGGAGATATCTGTGCATTGATTGCTACAGATGCGGCCTTCCCTTCCGCCACAAGCTCAAGGATGCCATTGTGAACGCTGGCCCCCATACGGTGGAATTGGCTTGAACGTTTGGATGGCCCCGGAGTGATAGGATGCCTCAAACGGATTGATGTCGCTCCACACAGTGAGTAGCGAGTGCTCGCGCGGAAAAGTCCCAAATGCCCAAGCAGACAGCTATGCCCTCCACCATGAGCTTATTCCCTGGCAGTTGCGGGAGCGCCGATGCGATACAGGTAGCCAGCCGAGCGGATGAAGAGGGCTCCATTCTGTACAGCCGGCGACGCGAGAGTGCTTTCGGGCAGTGCGTTTGTCGCCAGTTCCACATACTCGCGACCAGGCTGCACGATATGCGTCTCGCCCTGCTCACTTTGAAAATAGATCGCTCCGTCGGCGAATACAGGGGACGCCGAGTAATTGCCACCAAGGCGTTGCTTCCAGTGTACTTCCCCGGTGCGGGCGTCGACGCAGTGAGCGATCCCATTGTCACTGACAAAGTACAGTTCATCCGCGACGACCAGAACCGATGCTGTATGTGGGGCCCCCTGACTGGTGGACCAGCGAATGTTTGTTTCCGTGACATCTCCGGCATCACCGGGTGCGATGGCCAGCAATTGCGGACGGTCGTAGCTGGTTGAGACAAAGATGAGCCCGTGCGCATAGACGGGGCGCGGGATCACGGAATAGCCCTCATAACGCACAAACCACAGCTGTTCCCCACTGCGTGGATCATAGGAGACGACACAGTCTGCCCCCGGGCTGATCAATTGCGGCTTGCCCTCAATGTTGACGATCAGAGGTGTACAGAACGAAAACTTTTTTGGGTTGGGGACTTCCGGACGATCTGTTTTCCAGCGAACTGCCCCGGACTTTGTGTCGAGAGCTACCACAAACTGCTGGTCACCGCCGTCACAGCTGAAGATCAACAGATCCTCAAACAGCACCGGTGAGCCACCATTGCCGTGTACGGGCTGAAAGACCAGCTCCTGATTTCGCCAAAGGACGTTGCCATCCGTTGACAGACAGGCCGTGCCCAGCGTACCAAAATGCACGAACAGCTGATCCCCCTGCAGCACAGGAGTCGGACTTGCGTGGGAGTTTTTCTTGTGTATCCGTGTTCGGTCATCAGTCCCGGCCTGCTGAAACACCGGGGTTGACCACAGCTGTGCTCCGCTGGCAGCGTCATAGCAGAGCACCAGTAACTGCCGATCATTCGGGTTATCAGCGACCTCAGGAGCAACAGCGGCAGTGAGGTAAATGCGACCTGCGGCGAGCACCGGCGAGGACCAGCCTTCACCAGGAATCTCCGCCTTCCAGGCAACGTTACGGTCACCGCTCCAGTCACGAGGAACAGAGCGGGCCGTGGAGATGCCCTGCCCGTTCGGTCCACGGAACTCAGTCCAGTCTTCGGAACGAAGGGGACTTAGAAGCAACAGCAGGGTAAGCGGCCAGATCAGCTTTGAGTTGCAAGAGTTCAATCTGCTGAGGCATTTCATAGCGATGTCCAAACTCACGGTGGGGAAAGCTCATTCTGCACTACGTCGCATGATACCAAAGTTCCACAGTGCAAGACAAAGTCGGAGCGTGTTTAAACGACCTCAATAACCTGCTGAGCACCGCAAGCAACGGGACCTTTTGGCGCGAGCACCGCACCACGTGCTCTGCAAGAAGGTGTCTGGTACGCCTGCATTGTGCAGCTATCCACTTTTGACAGCAGACGCAGCCGAGCGGAGGATGGAGAGTAACCAGTCCCTGATTCTGAGTCTGGGGAGTTCTGCAAGGTCACGAGTGAACAGGCGGGAAGTACTTGCCATTGCGGAAATTTCAGCGGTGCAGTGCGTCAATTGCTGTGTGCGGCGGGCATTTCCGTGCGGCCTCGATGTGCTCTCCGCCAGTAAGCGTGCGTTCACCTGCGTACCAACCGTCGGAGCAGCGTTGGCGTTACAGCTGGCGGTGTTCAGAGATGGTCCAGCGGTGCTCCGCGTGCGTCTGCAGCCACCAATAAGAGTGAAGGCCCGCTGCAGTACCTGCCGCACAGCTCGACACGCTCTCCGACTTTCCGGGTGGTGTATCATGGCAAAGCGGTATTCGGTGGAGCTATGGGACTGGTGGACTGTTGGACAGAAGGAGTCAGC
>JALRDR010000769.1 GCA_023262145.1 Planctomycetaceae bacterium
TCCATGCTGGCCCTTGCCCGTGGAGATGCGGAACAGGCTACCGAGTACCTGCAGCAGGCGTCTGATAGCAGTGTTCAGATGGCTGGCTTTCACCTTCAGCTGGGAAGTGCGCAGCTGCGTCTTCGCCAGTCAGAAGCGGCAATTGCCAGTTTTCAGCGTGCTCTGGAAATTGATGCGGACCGATCCTTCGGACATCTGGGACTGTGCCGTGCATTTCTGCAGCAACGACAGATTTCGAGGGCACTAGAGGCGGTTAAAGATGCCCTTGCACTCAACTGGCAGTTTCCAGTGGCTCATTTCTTCAAGGCTCGTTGTCACTTTCATCTCCGGCAGCCAGAAGAGGCCATCGTGGCTGCGGAACAGGCGTTGACACAGAATCCAAATTTTGTGGAAGCATGCCTGTTACTGTCTCGTATTTACCTCAGGCACAGATTGGATCGAGAGACCGCTGCAGAATATCGTTCTCTGGCACAGGGAATTCGTCGCGCAAACCGTGCGAGAAGTCTGGCTCGTGTGCTCCCGGAACTGCCTCCGATTGTCGTAGAGGATATCGCCATACAACTGCCTGAGTTTCCCATGGACGACCATACCCGCTGGTTGCCGGCGATTGAGGAAGCCCCGTTGGATTCAGACAACGTGCGGGATGAGAGCTGGTCTGATGAAGTCATTACGGTTGTTTCAGGACTGCCTCGATCCGGGACATCCATGATGATGCAGATGCTTGTTGCCGGTGGATTACGGCCAATGACCGATGATCTGAGAGCACCTGATGAGAATAATCCGAAGGGCTACTTTGAGCTGGAGAAGGTCAAACGTCTGCAGTATGAGAATTCGTGGTTGCCAGATGCTCGTGGGCACGCGCTCAAAGTGGTAGCGCCTTTGCTTCCATCGCTTCCCCAGTCGCTTGATTACCGCGTGATTTTCATGGAACGAAATCTGGATGAGGTAATGAAGTCTCAGGATCTGATGCTGGAACAGCTACAGCAACAGACGCAGCAGACGGTAGAGAACGAAGTACGCAACGCACTGATCCAGCAGGCCCACCGTTCTCTCGCACTGTGTGGAGCTCATCACATCCCGGTTCTGGTGGTCTCCCATCGTGATGTGATCAGCGATCCGTTGAAAGCAGCGGAAGCAGTGCAGCAGTTCTTGCAGGCACCGCTTGACGTGAACGAAATGGCTGCTGTCGTTGACCCCTCGTTGCATCGACAGAAACGACAGTCAGATCACTCAGACCATTCGCGAGGATGACGGAAAGGCGTTGGGTCTTGCTTTCCACAACACCGCTGCCTATGTTGGTAACAACAGGAATAGTTGCCCGAACTCCCTGTGCCGGCGAATCCCAGCGGGCTTTTGATCCCTTAACTTGCCGGTCCCTTAAGGTGCTCGACATGGCTTGCGTCAATGTCTGTGGTTCACACTGATCGATTCCCCAGGTACATCTTACTGCCATGCCGCTGACGTTGTCAGAGTTTGCCGACGAACTGGACCAGCGGCGGATCATCTGGCCACAACCGCTGGCTCCGGTGCCTGTCAAGGCAACGCCCAGTTGTCAGCCGCTTGCGGGGATCCGCGCAGTGCTCTGGGACGTCTATGGCACACTGCTGCGGGTGACGGAAGGGCGGTACCGCATCCTGCCCGAGCAGGAGATTCGCCTGCAGGTAGCGCTGGACAAGACGATCCACGAATTCAACATGTGGAATTACCTGTATCGCAAACCGGGACCGCCCTGGCAGTCATTGATCGGGGTCTACCGCAGCACGGTCGAGCGAATGCAGATGCGGGCGGTGGCAGCCGGAGATACACCTGAAGTGAACCTGGTGGACGTCTGGGCAGCGTTGATCGTGAAGCTGCTGGAGAAGGACTATCCGATCGACGAGGGACGCTACGGTCCGCCGGAAGCTTTCGCCGAAAAGGTGGCGTACTTCTTTCACTGCAGTCTGCAGGGCCTGTCGGCTCGTGATGCGGCTGCCGAGGTCGCGCGTTATATCACTGAAGTGGGGTATGTGCAGGGCTGTCTGGCGGATGGTCAGAGTTTTACCTCGTTGCAGCTGCAGCGGTGCCTTAGCCGGCAGGTGGAACTGCCGCCGTTTGCGACGCTGTTCCGCCCAGCGGCGATGGTATTTTCCAGCGGGTCTGGTGTGCGCAAACCATCGCGTACCCTGTTCAGTGCAGCGGTGGCGAGACTGGCAGGGCAGGGGATTTCCGCTGATCAGATTCTGCACATCAGCTGTCGCTTGCAGAGCGACCTGATCCCGGCTCGCAAGGCTGGCAT
>JALRDR010000799.1 GCA_023262145.1 Planctomycetaceae bacterium
ATTCCTGGCGGTCATCGACGGTGACAGCGGTACCATGACATGGTGCGGCGCTGGACACGAAGGCTTTTTGATCCGCGGAAATGGCTCGGACCCCGTCTCCCTTGCCCCCTGCACAGCTCCGATCGGCCTGATGCATCTGGCCGGACTGGATCCGGCCCGGTCCACGGTCATGCAGCTGGAGCCCGGCGACCTGCTCTTCGTCCCCACAGATGGCGTGTTTGAGGCAATGGACGATCAGTCGCGAGCCTTTGGGCTCAAAAGAATGCTGAATCGTGTCCAGGAGCTGCATCGGGAGCCTCCAGAGACGCTAATTCGCAGAATGTGTGATACAATCGGCGAGTTCTGCAATGGACAGGCCCTTGCTGACGACATGACCATGGTCTGTGCTCGACCGCTTGATTTTACGCAGTAATCTGCGACAGGATCCCAACGTGAATTCCGGAGACAGCCCGGCCACCCCTGCCCCCGACAGCAATTCTCCGCCCCTGCTTTCCGGCATTAGTGGTCACACAGAGGCTTATTTTCAGGTGGCACTTGCATCCGCGCCAATTGCCATGGTGATGATCAACGATTCAGGAACGATCGTCCTTGCCAACCTCGAAGCGCATCGAATCTTCGACTATGCAATCGGAGCACTGGTTGGCTGCAAACTGGAAACACTCATCCCTGACCGTTTCCAGCACACCCATGTCGCCCAGCGGGACTCGTTCTTCTCCAATCCTGAATCACGGACCATGGGCGTCGGCCGAGAACTCTATGGGCTCCGCCGCGACGGCTCGGAATTCCCCGTGGAAGTCGGACTGAATCCCGTTCACACGGATGCCGGGCTGTTCGTCATCAGTGCAATTGCCGATATCTCCGAACGGCTGCGGATGCACATAGCACTCGAAGAGCGTGCACGTGAACTTGAGCGCAGCAATCGTGAACTGCAGGAATTTGCCTACGTGGCATCTCACGACCTGAAGTCCCCACTGCGCGCCATCCTGCATCTTGCGGAATGGATTGGCGAAGACGAAGAGAATCAGCTGAGTGAACAGTCTCGCGAAGATCTTGTTTCACTGCAGAAACGATCGCACGGAATGTCACGGTTGCTGGACGACCTGCTGGCCTACTCGCGCGTCGGTCGCAAGGCCTATGAAACTGTTCAGATCAATCTGCAGTCACTGGTGGCAGAAATCATCGATTCAATCGATCGCCCTGCTGACATCTCCATTACGATTCACGGAGCGATGCCAACACTGCTGGCGCCCCCGGTTCCCATGAGACTGGTGCTGCAGAATCTCATCGAAAATGCAGTCAAGCATCACGACCTGCCCGATGGAAAAATTCAGATTTCCGCTGAGGAATCTGCGCAGGATGTACTCCTGAAAATTCAGGACAACGGTCCGGGAATTCTTCCTGAAAATCGCGCCAAGGTGTTCGAAATCTTTGTCACACTCGACAAGGAAAGTGGCGACAAATCCGATTCCAGCGGCATGGGGCTGGCACTTGTGCGCAAGACAGTCGAAGTCTACGGCGGTTCAATTGACATCGAATCCCCCGCAGAAGGTCGCGGGACCGTGTTCTGCGTACGCTGGCCCAGACAGGCCGCGTCGCCCGTCTAGAATCCCCATGTTCAGCGGCTGTCTGCCGCTTCACATGATCAGAAAACTTCCGCCGCATTGCCTCATCATCAGGTTCCCCCGCCGGTGGAACTGC
>JALRDR010000821.1 GCA_023262145.1 Planctomycetaceae bacterium
GTGCCAGCCGGGGTTGTCCACCATCAGCCCGACTCCGGCAAAGTGATGGTCTGCTCCGGATGCTGACAGGATCAGACCGAAATGCAGGCGAGCACCCGTGCGGATCTGCAGCTCATGCATGAAGATCGTCCTCAAGTTCACTCTGCAGAAATTCGGTGATCAGTTCAAGACAATGCAGTTCTGTTTCTCCGGCGGTGCGTTGAATCACCGGTCGAAAGTATCGCCAGGCACTCCGAATTTCATCCTGCGGAAGCAGATGTGTTCGCGTCGCGAGGATGCAGAGTTCCAGAAGCGCGTGGCGGGCACGATTGTAGCCCCAGAATGGGCGACGCTGTTCTCGATGAACAATTCGTGCCTGCATTTCACTGCGTGGTGAAGAATCATCAATGCTTGTGATTTCAAACTCCAGCCACTGACAGCAGGTTTCCAGAACCCAGCCGTTGATCTGCAGGGCCGGGAATACCTCAGGGAGAGTGTGCAGCGTGCGGGTGACACAGCGGGCAATCAGTTCCACATCATCCAGGATATGAAAGACACCACAACGTGTCCGGGACAGATTGTCGAAGGTGGTGGACGGCTGGAAAGGGCGTAACAGCAGGCTGCTGTACGCCAGGTCCACGACCGGACCCAGCGGCGCAAAATGTGCAGATCCGTCCTCGTTGGTGCTTGTCACCAGTCCCTCGGAAATCATTGGTGCTCCCTGCAGGCAGACGGAAAATCAGTCTCAGTTGTTCTTCGTGAGCAGAATCTGACATGCACCGTCAGCCGGACTGCCCGGCAGGTGCATTCGCGGCAACGACATCTGCCACTGCTTCAGAACCGGCATGAGTCCACGAATCAGCTCCTCATTTTCTTCCGGTTCCAGACTGCAGGTACTGTATACGATTCTTCCGCCGGGACGGACTCGGTCAACAGCCTGCAGCAGCAGACGCGTCTGAATCCGGATCAGTTCCTGGAGTGAGTCTGCATCAAGTCGCCAGCGCGCCTCCGGTCTGCGGCCGAGCACTCCGGAGTTGGAGCAGGGGACATCAATCAGCACCGCATCAAACGGTCCCTCAGGAATGTTCTCTCCGTACGGGGAAATGAGCTGAGTTGTGATTCCCTGCAACTGCAGCCGTTCGGCGTTCTGGCGGATTCGGTGCAGTCGATATTCGCTGATGTCGCAGGCGACAATCTGAGCCCTGTCACCCGACAGTTCAGCAAGATGAGCTGTCTTCCCTCCCGGCGCCGCACAAAGGTCAAGGATCCTCTCACCTGGCAGCGGAGCGAGCAGTTCTGCTGCTGCCATGGCAGACTCGTCCTGGATGCTCCAGAGCCCTTCCCGAAATCCCGGCAGGGCGTCCGGGCGAAGTGTTTTCTGCAGACGAATGGAACAGGGCAGGTTACCGGCCACGGCTTCGATTCCGGCGTCATGAAAACTCTGCAGGATGTCGTTTCGCCATGCCCGCAGCAGATTGACGCGAACGCTGTTGACGGGCGCGTCGCAGGATGCAAAGCCGATTCGAATCAGCTCAGCGGATGAGAATCTTGCTGCCCAGCGCTCCGCTGTAAATGAGGGCAACGAAAAACTCTGGCCGAACCAGAGCGCTGTTTCAGCGGCCGGGTCAGCAAAAATTGGTTCGGTCAGACGAATCCATCGCCCACCGACCGCGGGGACTGCCGCTGCTGACGGACCTTCCGTTTCCTCCTCAGAAAACAGACGCAGAATGCTGCGCAGCATTCCATTGACGAAACCTGTCCAGCGACTCTGGCCAAGTTCGCGGCACAGTTCCACAGCTGTGTGAACGGCGGCATGTGGCGGAATGCGTCCGGCAAGGAGCTGAAAAGTCCCTATCCGCAGGATTTGCCAGAGCCCTGGTTCCGTCTGCGAACGCGGACGCTGCAGTTGTGAAAGGATCAAATGATCGAGCGTGCGGCGACGTTTCATCACTCCGGAAGACAGGTCAACTGCCAGTGCCCTTTCTGCTCCGGAAAGATCAGTCTGAGCATCAAAGTCGGCCAGTAGATCCTGCAGAAATCGATCGCTGGTTTCGGCCAGCTGCAGAACAGCCCAGGCCAGCATGCGGCCGCTGCGACATGGAATCGGAATCTGTACTTCCGCAGGTGTCGCCGAGTGACGACGATGCTGCGGCCGGGATCGGTGCGGGCGGGCACGCCGCTGGTCGCCTGTCATGGTGCCAGCTCCTGGCAGATCTGCCCCAGATCAGTGAAGAAGTCCGGGTAGGTTTTTTCTGTACACTTCGGATCGAGGATTGTGATCCCCGGAACTCTTACACCCAGCAGTGCAAAGCTCATGGCCATACGATGATCGTCGTACGTCTGAATTTCACACGGCTGTGGCGTTCCGGGATGGATGGTCATTCCATCGTCGTGCTCTTCCGCTTCGATTCCGGCGCGACGAAGTTCCGTGACCACAGCATGAATGCGATCCGTTTCCTTGTGCCGCATATGTGCTACTCCGCGGATACGAGTTGGTCCCTCGGCAAAAACCGCGACTGTGGCCAGCGTCTGAGCAGTATCGCTGATCGCATTCATGTCGATGTCAATTCCTCGCAGCGGAGCTCCGCTGACTGAGACTGAGTCGGAATTCCATTCCACTCGGCAGCCCATCTGTTCAAGGGCACTTACAAACTCGATGTCACCCTGCAGTGCATCCTTCTTCAGTCCGTCGACCGTCACTGTGCCGCCGTTGACTGCTGCCAGTCCAAAAAAATAGCTGGCGGCAGATGCATCAGGTTCGATGGCATAGTTCCTGCCGGGGAGCACTGCCGGGGTAACAAGAAACCGGGACAGGTCCGCCGGATATTCCACCAGAGCCCCGAAGTCGCGCAGCATGCTCAACGTCATCCGAATATAAGGCTGCGACACAAGTTCGCCCGTGACCTCAATGCGGACCGGCTGATGGCATGCCGGGGCTGCCATCAGAATCGCACTCAGAAACTGACTGCTGATGTTTCCATTGATGCGTGCGGTGCCTCCATCCAGCCCGCGGCCGTTGACGACGACCGGTGGGCAGTCAGTGGCGGGTTCCTCCAGCTGCAGATCACCACCCAGTTGCTGCAGGGCCCGGACAAGGTCGCCCAGTGGTCGCTGTCGCATGCGCTGGATGCCGTCCAGTCGATACCGCCCATTGCCAACCGCGCACAGGGCTGTCAGGAATCGAATACTGGTGCCGCTGTTTTCCAGCCAGAGTTCTGCGGTCGGGGCTGGCAGTGAACCTCCGCCACCGGTCACTACACAGGTGCGACACTCAAGGTCCTGATCCACCGTCAGTCCCAGTCTCCGCAGACTCTCGATCATGACCCGCGTGTCCTGGCTGTCCAGCACGCCATGGAGCGTGGATTTGCCGGAGGCAAGGGCTGCCAGAATCAAAGCGCGGTTGGTGATACTTTTTGAGCCGGGCGGTCTGATACGTCCGTGGAGTCGATGGGACACCGGTGTGATTTCGATGCGACCAGTCATGCTTTGTTCCGCATCAGACAGGAGACGGGGCTGGTGGGTGGCAGAAAAAAAGCCCGTCAGGTTCACGGGGAACATGCCGGGCTCAGATTCACAAACTGAGAAGCGGAACTGATTCACACTTCCTTGGAATCAATCCAGCTCATCATTCGACGCAACTGCCGACCCACCTGTTCAATCTCGTGATTGCGTTCACGACGACGAGTCGCCAGGAAGCCAGGCTGACCGGCCTTGTTTTCCAGCAGCCAGTTACGAGCGAACGTGCCGTTCTGAATTTCCTTCAGCACGCGTTTCATTTCTGCCTTGGTTTCCGCTGTCACTATTCGCGGACCAGTGCTGTAGTCACCGTACTCAGCGGTGTTGGACACACTGTAACGCATGTAGTTCAGACCGCCCTGGTAGAACAGGTCGACAATCAGCTTCAGTTCATGCATGCATTCAAAGTAGGCCATTTCCGGCTGATAGCCGGCCTCGACCAGCACCTCGAAGCCCGCTTTGACGAGTTCGCTGACACCGCCGCACAGCACGACCTGCTCACCGAAGAGGTCGGTTTCAGTTTCTTCTGCAAAGCTGGTCTCAATCACGCCGCCGCGTGTTCCGCCGATGCCCTTGGCGTAAGCAAGGGCGAGATTGCGAGACGTTTCGGATGCAGCGTCGCTGAGTGCGATCAGGCTGGGAACACCGCCGCCTTTTTCGTATTCACTGCGAACGAGATGGCCCGGGCCCTTGGGGGCCACAAGCGCACAATCGACACCCTGCGGAGGCTGTACCTGACCAAAATGGATGTTGAACCCGTGGGAACACATCAGCAGGTTACCCGGCTGCAGATTCGGACGGATGTCATTGCGGTAAACATCCCCCTGAACTTCGTCGGGCAGCAGTATGTTGACCAGGTCACCCTTCGCCGCGGCTTCTGCGGCAGAGACGGGCTGGAATCCATGACTGATCGCCAGGTCGTAGTTTGCCCCGCCAGGACGCTGCCCGACAAGCACTTCACAGCCGCTGTCGCGCAGGTTCTGCGCCTGAGCGTGCCCCTGGCTGCCGTAGCCAATGATGGAGATTGTCTTGCCCTTAAGGTGGCTGAGATCAGCATCGTCGTCGTAGTAGACCTTGACTGCCATTCGAGGAGTCCTGTTGCACTGTGTGAGAAAAAAGTGGAAAGTGATCGGGCAATGCAGCTTACCCGAGAACGGAGCGTCTGCAGCGTGGAATCAGCCGGCGACCGGCCAGGAACCGCTGCTGCAATGTTTTTGCAATGCTGCTGCAATGCTTTCGCAGTGCTCTTGCAGTGCTCTTGCAGTGCTTTCGCAGTGCTTTCGCAGTGCTCTTGCAGTGCCGGAAGCTCCGCATCTGCCCCGGCCCGTAGTCTGAACAACAGGTCGGGAACTGACTGATCGTGGCTGGAAAGGTTAAAAAAACACTGCGCGAAAACAAGGCCCTGTTTGATTTCGGACCCTGTTCGTTCAGATTTGGGGATTGTGGGTGGAAAAATCGCCGTTTTCGGTAGTGTCTCGCACCGATTTGGGGCGGAGCTGAGTTGGGGGACAGCGGCGGCAACGAAATAGCATGGCTGCGTGCGCTGTGATTGTTGCGGGACGGTCAGTCATGCTGCCTGCGATGATCAGATTGGTCTGACAGCCACGAATCTGGTAACCTGCGCAGCTGTGCGGCGACGCAGCGGGACGTGGTGAGTATGTGCCCTGAAGGTTGAGGAGTCTGGTGTGAACAGTGTGAACACAGTTTCTTCCTGTTGGCGTTTTCTGACAGTGCTCCTTGCCTGCTGTGGGGGGATGAGTGTCGCGACGGCACAGGACGCCGAGACGGCATCCGGTCGCGTATTTGGTACCATCTGGCATGCCAACGTGCAGATGCAGGATGGTTTCTCTTACCTGAATCAGGTTCGGGAGGAACTGGGACTGCAGCAGCCGGGGCTGATGATGTTCAGTGGGGCCGGCC
>JALRDR010000896.1 GCA_023262145.1 Planctomycetaceae bacterium
CTCATTTACCCATTCTATCTGCCAATAATTTATGTGCTATTTGCTGCGGATTCTTATAATTTGACCTTAATGATTTTGTTATTATCAATTTATCCATTGGATATTTTTCTTCAATTATATTTTTCAAACAATCTTGCAAGAAATCTACTGCTTTTTGTATATTTTTTTCCTTCATCAATATATCTCGGCTGCAGCAGAACTGCAAAGGGATTGCAGGCGAGCATCTGTCTGAGTGGTCCACATGACTCCGTGGACTTTTCGCTTTTGTCGAATGCCGGTTGCAGACCGGAAAGGCGGCGCTATGAACGTGGGAATCATTCCGGTCATCATGTCAGCGGCCGTCAGTATCGTGTGTGCCGTGGCCGCGTTCGTGGGCGGTTTACTGCTGATTAACATGAATTCGCGGCGGACCGGCGTGCAGGTTCTGCGCTGTTCGGGACTGGCGCTGATCACCGGAGTCTTCTTCGCGTGGGCGGCCATGTTGCCTTGCGGCCTTGTCTGGCATTTCAGCGATCGCCTCGCCATCCTGGTGCTCTGGGCCAGTGGTCCAGTCGGGGCACTGTTCGGCGTCGCGTGGCACTGCCTGCGTTTGCCGATAACACGGAATCGATCCTCGCAGCCGAATGATTCGCGGGAGAGTGAGTGATTCCCGTGGAGCTGGCATCATGAGGTGCCCGCTGACGCCGGCAACCACTGCCGCGACATCAACGCGGTCATCCGTGAAATGCTCCAGGTGGTGGAAGTCGATTTCGGATACTGTCAGTTGGTCAGCGATTCAGCAAGTTGCCCGCTGACAAAGTGAATGGCGTTCAGCCCGTTCAGGCACCGCCCATGCTTGTACTACAGACGATGTCTGCCTGTGCTGTTTCCCTCTGTCACAATGATGATGTCCCGTTGACACCCTGCCAGGCACCACTGCAATCGGATGTATGAACGTCAGGGCGCGTAAAAAAAGCGTGATCGGCCAGAGGGCAGATCACGCTTAAGCTGGAAGTACACTCGAGAGGGCTCGAACCTCTAACCTTCGGTTCCGTAGACCGATGCTCTATCCAATTGAGCTACGAGTGCAGAACGCCAGCAGGCTGAAACGTAATCGACTTGGAAATCGCCCAGACGTGAAACACGGCCTGGTCGAAGATCTCACAACGATCGATGCCTGTTCCAGCACGGCCATGCTTCGATACGGCAATCAGCCGACAAAGTCCTGTTCCGGAACAGTCAATTTCAACGGATTCTTCGACCGCATGCACTGCGTTACCGCAGGAAAAGCCGAAAAATCCGCAAGACAAGCAGGGAACAGCAATTAAAAGTCGTCCCCCCGTCGTTGAAGGGGATTTTAGCCCTCATTCTGTGAATCGCAAGCGGACTGCAAAGTCCAGCTCCTGTTGCCGATTCCAGGAACACAAGTGTCAGCGAAACGGATTGTAAAGAACGTAGTTTGGCGTTTACCAGTGTTCAATCGGGCCATTGGGAACCTTCAAAAGCGCCGTTGGAATCTGCTGTTCCCGTTCTCCATGCCGCGCCGCAATCTGGTCCACGATCTCGTGAAATTCATGGACTGTTTCAAATCTGCGCAGACGATCCTCCAGATCTTCAGGGACCCCCAGCCGGACTCCGTACCACGCCGCAAATTTCCGGAACATCAGGCAGGCTCGCTCGCGATGCTGTTCATGCATCAGTTCAAAGTGCTGTCGCAGGAATGCAATCTGCTCGTCCTGCGAAGGAGCAGGATCCTGATCACTGTCCGGATCTTCGACACGCTGTTGAATCCTCCGAAAGATCCACGGATCCAGCATGGCGCCTCGACCGATGGCTACACCGGCGCAGCCAGTGTCACTCATCATCGATAAGGCCTGCTCCGGAGTCCTCACGTCGCCATTGGCAATCACCGGCATGTGACTGACGGCATTCACCACCTCACGAATTCCAGCTCGATCCACGCTCCCGTGAAATCCCTGAGCGCGAGTCCGACCGTGGACTGTCACAGCCGCAACTCCGATCTGTTCGAATGCAGCGGCGAGTTGCGGGGCGGTAATGAGCGAATCATCCCAGCCCAGTCGCATTTTTACGGTCACCGGTAACTTCACTGCATCGATGACTCGCCCAACCATTTCGGTGGCCCCGCTGGTGTCACACATCAGACGAGCACCACCGCCGGCCCCATTTACCTTCGCCATCGGGCAGCCCATGTTGATGTCTATGCCCTGGTAGTCATGTTCCTGCAGCCAGCGTGCAGCACGTACAAGATCTTCCGTACGTCCTCCGAAAATCTGCACGGACAGTGGTCGGTCTTCGGGGCAAGTGGCCACGAGGTCGAGGGACTTCGGCCGTTCGGACCACAACATCGTGGCCTGCACGAGATCGGTGGTGGCCAGCCCCAGTCCGCCCTGTCGTCGAACGACCACGCGAAAGGCGAGTTGTGTGTAGCCAGCCAGCGGAGCAAGAAAAAAACGGCTGGGCAGCAGTCGACCGCCAATGCGGAAATCTTCCGCTGCCAGTTCAGTCACCCGTTGAGGTGCGGCTGAACGGTTGTCGAAGCAATTGTTCTGGTGCAATGGATCACTCACACTGAAACCAGTTTCGTGCCAGCTTCCGGACCGGATGCACGCCCGTTCCGGGAACCCTGTTGATGAAGTCGCAGGTAGATATCCGCCGAGTACGGCAGGAGTGATTGCCAGATTGCATAATCTGATGCACCGGAATTCTCCTGCTGCTGTTGTAACTCCCTGCCGCACGGGTGAGAATTGCGGTCAGCCGGATTCCTGCAAAGGAAGCCGAATCCCTGCCGGTCATACGGAAATCAGTCCAGTGAATCAGCTCCCGTCTATCGAAGTGCTCGAATCGCGTCATCAGTTTCCGGGTCCATTTCTGTTCAAGGTCATTGGCCACGCAGACAACAATTTTGTGGCTCGAGCGGTGTCTGCAATTCGCGAGACACTCAATCTTGTGGAAGATCCCCCCTGTTCGCTCAGGCAAACGGCCCACGGTCGGCATGTCTCCGTTTCGCTCGAACCTGACTGTGAGACTGCCCAGCAGGTATTGGACGTTTATCAGGCAATTCTGCGGCTGGACGGACTTGTAATGCTGCTCTGAAAAGCCCTCATAACCCCTGAAATCCCCTGCCTTTTTCAGCACCCCAATGTGATGCCGCTGGAAAACCGGTGCTGAAAACGTAGGCTGGTGGGTTGGACAGCATGCCTTGCGGACTCCGGGGCCATTTTTTTGCTCCGGCGTTCCAGCGAGTACTGCTGCAGAAG
>JALRDR010000983.1 GCA_023262145.1 Planctomycetaceae bacterium
CTCCGGAATGTCCGCTCTGGATGGCGAACCAGATTCACAGCATGACTCGACGAAAACCGGAACTTCGACCAGCCTCCGCGAACGACTCACTTCAGCAATGGACAGGAGCACTGGGGCAGGGAAGAACCGGCGTCAGAAAGCTCATCGCACAACTGCCGGATCGCCCTCAAGCGATGCATGCCGGTGTGCCCCGTAAACCGCGACGCAGTCCGTCCGGGCTCACTGCGGCGGCGTCACTGCTGTTGCTCCTGCTGACAATCCCGTTTCTGCTCCCGCTGGGGACACCCGCATTCCTGAATGTGAACCTGTCGCCGTTTCTCGATTCGCGCAGCGGTTCCCAGCAGCCAGCGAGAGAACAAAGGTCAGCATCACTTCTCGAATCGAATCCACTCCCGGGGCCCGATGAAAATGGAGATATCCGACTCACCGGAGGGCTGACTTATCACGCCACATCCCCCCTCATTGCGTCAACACTTCGAGTGATTTCGGACGCCCACAGTACTGCCAGAATTTCAGTGCCGGCCACAGGATGGAGCATTGAGGCGAATTCAGTCCTGCTTTCGGGACTGGAATTTGTGTCACCCTCAACATCCTCAGATTCTGAAACAACAGCTCTGGTCTCGCTGACCAGTTCGGAACTGACAGTGGAGCAGTGTGTCTTTCATGCCGAACGGATCAGCACAGCTGGTGCAGGGCTGCGCTGGAATCCTGCTCCTGCTGCCCGGGGACGTATTGTGATTCGCAACACGTGGTTTACAGGAAATGGCTATGCCCTGTCATGTACAGGAATGCCAGCCGGGCTCAGCATGACCAACGTGCTGCTCGCCTCCCGCGGTGGCGGAATCCTCTGTGAATCTTCCGGGGACCGTACCGCAATATGGTCTCCGGAGCTGCATCGAGTGACGCAGCGGTTCGGCTTCAGCGTGCTTGATCTCATCGCTGCCGATGTCGCCACTGAACTCCCTGAAATTCGCCTCAGTACCAGAAACTGCGTTTTCGCACCAACTCGATCAGTTATTCGGCTGCTCCCCTGTCCGGGAACGACGGGTGATGGATTGCGAGTCTCATTTGCGGCGCATCCGGACAGCTATCCACCGCTGAAATCCTCTGTCGCAGATGATGCGGTCTGGATTGACCGCAGTCTGGGCAGACCGATTCAGCTGGCAGAAAGTCAGATCTCAGAAAACATGTTGCTCCCCACGACGCTGGAATTTGCTGCTCCGCAGTCGGCAGAATCTTCGGGGATTGTCACGGAATGTCAGCTCCTCGACTTTGATGGCCCAAAACTTTTTGGCCAGATGCCGGGAATTGACCCGGCCAGCCTTCCCGGAGCAACAATGGCTTTGCAAGGAGGCACGCCACGCCGATAATCAGCATGGCTGCGAATCTGATGCGCTCCACGCCAACAGATTCCTGCAGCCAACGTTGACCGGCAGAATGCTCAGTGAGCCTCCTGCGCCTCTGCACCTTCAGCCTTCTTCAAACGCGAGCACTGCTGATGAGCAAAAATCCTGGCATTGAAACAGAACAGCGTCGTGAGTTTCTGCGTCGACTATCGGCATCGACTCTGGCAGCCCTTGGGGCCGCTGCACCACGCGATCTTGCGGCTGAGGAGTCGAGTGAGTCGCCCACTCCGACAGCAGACACCTGCATTCTGCTGTGGATGGGGGGAGGCATGGCGGCACCCGATACGTTCGACCCCAAGCACTACGAGCCTTTTCGGGAAGGGCTTCCCGTCAGTGAGATGGTCAGTACATTCCCAGCAATTGACACAGCGATTCCTGGCGTTCAGATCTGTCAGGGCCTGCACCAGATCGCGGCGATACTTGATCGAGGCACATTGATACGCTCGGCAGTCCAGCCGGATCTGGGAAGTATTCTGCACTCGCGGCACCAGTACCACTGGCACACCGGCTATGTCCCCCCCCAGACCGTCGCCTGCCCGCACATTGGTTCGTGGATTGCTCGATTTCGTGGACCGCTGAACCCTGTAATTCCGCCTTTCATCAATATTGGCCAGCGGCTGGAAGGTGTTGGCGAGAGCGAAGAATTAAAGGCATTTACCACAGCGGGATTTCTGGGCAGCGAATACGGACCGCTGAATCTGCCGTTCCCGGAGCAGGCATCGGTCGCTGTTCGCCCACCACAGGGAATGCTTCCTGATCGATTTTCAGCACGCAGCAGACTCTACCGTGAGCTGATTGATCGCAGTCCGCAACGGCGATTCATGAGCGATTATCAGCAGCAATCTCTGTTGCGTTCACTGCAGAATGCAGATCGACTTCTGAGTTCCCGTTACCGTACAGCCTTTGACATCAGTCTGGAGCCGGAAGAATCATACAGGGCGTACGATACAGGACGTTTCGGTCGTGGTTGTCTGCTGGCGCGGCGACTTGCAGAAGCCGGGGCCCGATTCATTGAAGTAACGACGGAATACGTCCCCTTTCTCCACTGGGACACACACGCCAATGGACACGAAACGGTAGCAAGGATGCACGCTGAAATTGACGCGCCGATTGCTCGGCTTATTCGCGATCTGGAGTTAAGCGGGATGCTGGAGCGAACTCTGGTAATCCTCGCCTCTGAGTTCAGTAGAGACGCATTGATCGAGGGTGTACCGGGGTCATCGGCACGAGATCAGGCAACAGAGAAAGTCGATCGCGTAACAGCAATGAAACACTACGGACTCCACCGTCACTTCACCGGCGGTACGTCGGTACTAATGTTCGGCGGAGGGATTCAACGGGGTCTCGTCTACGGTCGTACAGCCGATGCAAGACCCCTCGTGGCTGTGGAAAACCCGGTTTCCATTTCGAACCTGCATGCCACAGTCCTTGCGGCAATGGGGATCAGTCCGCAGAGTGGACTTGAAATCGAAGGCAGACCGTTTTACGTGACGGAGGACGGTAAGGGTCATCCTGTCCGCAACTTGTTTGCAACCTGAAACAATTTGTCAAGCTGGTGAAACAATGCCAGCTCATTCACGATCCAGTCGTCACGGTTACGTAAAGTCGACCGTAACGCTGCGTCCCAGATGCCTGCCAATCAAGGGAAACACTCACTTTTAGCTCAAGAAACAGGGGGGATCCTCGCTAGTTTGCTCACATCCGCTGCTCGTATTCCGTCAGTGACTGAGTGCGATCGAAAGGCCCAGCACGGGTCAGAGTGTGGCGTTCTTCGTCATCGCCGTCCAACGTGAGCAAACAAAATGAAGTACTTTAGACCAGCACTGCTTGCAATTGCGATCACCATGCTGAGCGTGTTGCACCCCACCCATGTGAGTGGTGGAGTTGTCGTTTTTGACACGATGCAATTCGAAAGTTTTACAGCTTTTGATTCACCGGGAAACAAGGCCCAGATAGCTTTTGGGACTATGGTCACCTTCCCGACCGCGGACGTCGGAACCGCATCCTGGTACGACGGCACTGCAGAGCAAACGATTTATTGGGGGCGACGTGATGTTTACGTTGAGAACAACAACGCCACGGGCAATGTGGATGTCAATCCCGATAATAGTGGTTATTTTACGATCACGTCCGGCTCGAACGCGTCCTTCGTAGTGCGGCTCACCTACGCACAGAGCAACGAGACGAGCGGGAGTCCTTTGGATATTTCCGGCCTTGATGATCTGCTCTTCACCTATCTGGCCTTTGATCAGAACATCGACCTGAAGCTTGCGCTTACTGATGCGTCGAATACGATCGCTGAGGCAACCTACAACCCGTTCACTGAAGGTTCACGCTTGTCGCTGACAGGTATGACGAACTGGGCGAGCCTCGACAAAACACAAATCAAGCAAATTGAATTGACCTTTCTGACCAACGGTAGTGGTTTCGGGGGTGATGTCGAGATTCAATCCGGGACTGGTATGGCTTTCGCTTCAGCACTCCCCACTGGCACTGTTCCGGAACCCGCTCAGACTGGCCTGCTGGTCGTTGCATCAGGACTGCTGGCCGCGTTCAGCCGTATCCGGCGGATGAATCAACGTAACTCACCCTGACACTAACATTGCGATCACACGATATCCTGTCTGTAAACGCCGCTGGTGCAGTCCCTGAACTACTTCAGTCTGCAACTACGCTTCACCCGGCATTGCGAAGATCGCAGGTACGTCTGAATCCGGGTGGAGCTCCGGCTGAATCATGCATTAAGACTCGCGCGTTACGCAGAGCAGTGACGCTGCAGCCGCTTTGTGTAGTCCGGCAGAAATGTCGCTTCTTGGCAACATGTCAGTGTAAGAACAGCCGTTTTCGACGTGTTTTTTTACGGTTTGTTGCGTTTTGGCATCAGTCGTGGCGCCGCAAGCCGTATTCGCGCAAGACCGGAGATTTGAAACACTCGCGAAGAGGCAGTCGAAACTGACACTTTAGGGCAACATTTTCCAAATCAGAGTGCCCCAGCACGCTAGATTGCAGGCGAGGAAGTCTCCCCGACGGTGGTTGTCGGAGTAGGACTTTTCCCCAACGACACGCCCTACTGGTGGTCAGAAAATGCCCTGCTTTCGATTCCTGTTAACATTTATGCTGAGGGCCAAAGAAGGTACGTAGAGTCACTATCTGCCTATGCTAGACAATTTTTAGATAGAATGAGTAAGCCTGATGTTGATAGCATTGAAGGTTTGTCTCCAGCGATCTCTATTGAACAAAAATCGACATAGGAAAAAATAATGGAAACAGGATACGCAGTAGCAGAGCAAGGACAATTTAAATCTG
>JALRDR010001018.1 GCA_023262145.1 Planctomycetaceae bacterium
CCCCCCCCCCCCCCCCCAAAAAAAAAAGGGGGGGGCTTGATCAGTCCACCTCAGTCAGCAGGCGAATTGCCTGAGCTGACAACAGGACGGCAGATGTGCAGCACGGCAACACAGCCATGCTTCCCGTCATTTCGCCCAGCAGCGGTCACTGCATGGCTGCGATCTTCATCGTATTTGACAAGCAACCGCGGACGAACACGCGACTCCAGCTCCGATCACAACTGCAGCCTCCAGATTCACTCGTCTGCCGCGACAATCTTCCGCAGCGCTCGGCCTGCCAGAGCTCCGGTCGGCTGGCCCTCATACACCGCAAACACACCGTTCACCAGCACATAACGCACACCCACCGATGCCTGCCACGGATCGTCAAACGTCGCCCGATCCCGAAACTCTGCTGCCGCGAACACAACCACGTCCGCCGCATACCCATCCTGCAGCAATCCGCGATCAGATATCCCCAGAATCTCTGCTGGTAACCCACTGGCACTGCGAATCGCAGCCCCCAGCGACAACACCCCCTCCTCTATTGCATACCGCCCGATCTTGCGCGGAAATGTTCCGAACGAACGCGGATGCGGCTGAGTTCCATCGGGAACCTTCGATCCGCCATCACTGGCCGTCGCCACCCAGTCCACCGTCATCGCCAGACGCAGATCCTCTTCGCTCATGTTGAAGTTCACGATCGCGGCCCCACCATTCCGCTCAATCTCCAGCACGATGTCACATACCTCACGTCCCTCCGCCGCTGCCACTTCCTCAAGCGACTGACCCACCCAGTTCGGATTGTGACGGCACGACGCCAGCTGAATCCGCGTTGCTGTTTCAAGCTTCTGCTGCACTGCCTCCCGAATCCGCGCTGAATCCGTTGCATCCTCCAGCCGCTGCTGGAGCTCCTCACGGCCGCCAGCACGAGCCCACGTGGGCAGTAATGTGGCCTCCAGAGATGTACTCGACGCTGTATACGGATACTGGTCGGCTGTCACCTGCTGACCAGCAGCACGCGCCTGCCTGATCCGCTCAATCGCCAGTCGCAATGTTCCCCACGACGGTCGACCACTGGCCTTGAAGTGTGAAATATGTACGCGACAGCCAGCACCCGCACCGATCTGCATCGCTTCCTCTATACTCTGCAGCAGCTGCGTTCCCTCGCCGCGAATATGACTCGCATAAAAACCTCCGTGCTCAGCCACCACTGTCGCCAGGCCCGTGAGTTCAGACGTGGGAGTAAACGTGCCGGGGATGTAAATCAGCCCCGTGGACATGCCCCACGCACCGTCCCGCATGGCCTGTGCCGCCAGCGCATGCATTCGCGCCAGTTCTTCCCCGGTTGCCATCCGGTCCGCCTTGCCCATCACCTCTGATCGCAGGCTGCCCTGCGGAATCAGATGCGCGACATTCGTCCCGGCACCAGACTGATCAATCTCCGCCAGAAACTCCCCGACGTCCACCGGCCCGGAACCACAGTTCCCCGTCACCATCGTCGTACAGCCCTGCATCAGATAGTTCACGCTCCCCCGCGTATTCCGGTTCCGCGGCGGCCCGTCGCTATGCGTGTGCAGGTCAATAAACCCCGGAGAAATCACCAGGCCCCGACAGTCGATTTTCTGGTCAGCAGCCACCGCCGCATCTTCCGGCAGCAGACTGATCCTGCCCGCCAGGATCCCCACACACCCCACGAATCCTGCACTGCCATCTCCACGGTGAATCTCCCCGTTCTGCAGCAACACCTCATACCGCACAGCGGCCGCTGAGGGAGCTTCCTGAGCCCACCCGGGGGTCAGCCATGGAATCAGCAACAGTCCATATAACATTCGCAACCCCAGTCCCCGCAACAACTCGCCACTGTGCCCACCGCTGCCGCCTGCCGCTCGTCCTCGCATCATCACATCGCCCTCAGATGCCTGCACGTATTCACACATGCCTGAATTTCGCCCGCGTCCAGCTCGCGTATCGCCAGACTGAGTGCCACCGGCCGTCGCAGTCGCCTGTGCGGCGGCGCCAAACCCAGGCAGAAGCCATCACAGTCTTGCCAGTCGCACGCCCGCCCCGCCCGCGCTGCCAGCAACACGCCAGCAATCCCCTGATCACCCGCAATCTGCACCCGCCAGGATCCTGCTTCAGCTGAACAGGCCGTGGATCGGCTCGCCGTGATAAATCGCATGCGGACGACCAAGCTCGTCCTTCCACGTCGCCGTCGCTGGAATCCCCAGTGACCGATAAATCGTCGCCGCCATATTCTCCGGACGCTGCGGATCAGACGCCGGATAGCCACCGATTTCATCGGAAGACCCCACCACCGCGCCGCCCGAGATTCCACCGCCGGCAAAGAACACTGACTGCACCGCACCCCAGTGATCACGCCCCGGACCAAAGAAGGAATCCGACAACGTGGATAACTTCGGCGTCCTTCCGAACTCACCCGCCATCACGATCAATGTCGATTCGAGCAGCCCTGTGTTGCGCAGGTCATCGAGCAATGCACATAAAGCACGATCTGTAGGAGGAAACAGCTTGTCCTTCAGACGCGGGAAGGAATCTCCGTGTGTATCCCAGGTCTCGTTGTTCCCCAGATTCACCTGAATGAGCGGAACGCCGGCTTCCACCAGCCGAAACGCCATGAGCAGTGACCAGCCGAAACTGTTCGCCCCATAACGTCGCTGCACACGCTCCTCCGCCTGAGTCACATCGAAGGCATTCCGCACCCGGGAATCGGTGAGCATCGACACGGCCGACTGCCGCTCCCGATCCCACGCATGCCCCACCGCCAGCCGCTCGAGCTGCTCACACTGAGTCTCCAGCGACTGCAACAGCCGCACTCGACGATCCAGCCGACCTGAATTCAGATCCGCCGGCAACCGCAAATTGGGTGCCTGATACGTGCGACTATCCGCAGCCACTGGCGGTTTCCTGCTCTGATTCGGAAACGTATATTCCGGATAAGCGCCCCGCCACATCGGATCGCCATACGGGGAAGCCTC
>JALRDR010001103.1 GCA_023262145.1 Planctomycetaceae bacterium
GACCACTGTACAAGATACTCCAAAGGAAATACAAATCCCAAAGAGCCGTTTTGATGAAGTCAATAAGAAATACAAAGAACTATCAGCTAAACTAGCCGAGTTTGAGACTAAGAAAGCGGAAGAGGAAGGTAACTGGAAACAACTTGCAGAGACCCGAGCTCAAGAACTAGAAGATATCAGGCGATTCAGTCAGCTCGCGAAGCGGCTCGACGAACACAGTGTCTGAACAACATGCGCAACGTAGCTCTGGCCGCCATCGACTACGCTGAAAAGAAAAGTGGTCGACTGCCAGCTTCCGGGACCTATCCGGGTGCTGATACGGATAGTGATGGCCTGCGTGATACGATTTACCACGGGCACAGCTGGGTTGTGGATATTCTGCCCGGACTTGATCAGCAGGCTGTTTATGAGCGATGGAACAAGGCTGCGGCATTCAATTTCGGCGGCAACGTTGCTGTCGGACAGATCAACATCCCTGTGCTCACATGCCCAAATGATGAAACGGCGGATGGTGAAGACGGTGGCCTGTCGTATGTTGTAAACGTGGGGATCGGTGATAAGAATGTCGATGTGCTTTCGACAAGTCCAACCGGAAGCGACGCCGGACACTGTGCTGCGGTGGAAGGGTACGTGTTTGACGGTGGCTCTGCTGGCTCGCAAAGCAATGTCGATCTTACTGCTGATCTGAGTGTCTTTGCTCCGACGATCGAGATTGACGCCAATACGATTGCGACCAGTGCTGTTCTTATCAGTGCTGCGCCAAAGAGTGCAAATGTTGGGCGGATCTACGACGGAGCCTCCAACACGATTTTGTTGGGGGAAAATGTGCTGGGTGGAGCAGATTCGCTCACTGGTGCAAAGACATGGGCAAACCCATCCATCCGCAGCGCGGGTTTTCTGTTCCCGGTTAGTCCAGCGGTTGGTGTCACTTTCAAGAGTCTGGTTGCAGGTCGAGACACAACTGCAGGCAATCCCTACATCAACAAGCAGAGCAATGGAACCGACGGGTCGGCTCCGTTTCCGAACAGCCGTCACCTCGGGCTGTGCGTATTCTCCTTCTGTGACGGCAGTGCAAAGACGCTTGCTGACGACATAGACAGCAGTGTGTACGTACGCCTGATCACTCCGTCTGGTGCTCGCCCGCGTCCAAATCTTGTCGCTGCGGGATATGTCCCGGAAGATCCACTTTCCGGGACGGACTTCTGATTGCAGACGTCGAGTGCAGAATCCAATCGAAAGAGCCTTCCTCTGGAAGGCTCTTTTTCTGCGCTCGAGTGTGGGAGTGGAGACGGAACGTCCGCATGCGGTCTTTTCATGACCAGGCCGGCGGCCCATCAGCCGCGGGGCGCGAGACCCCGGTTTGTCGTCACTGGCAGGGGGGGCTGTTGTCTGGCTGACCTTGTTGGTTGTTGCTGAACCGGCCGCTTTTGCGTCACGGCTGATATCGGGCCTTGCAGATCTCACCCCGGCCGCTACATGTGTTCACATGTTCATATTTCTGCCGCCAGGCCTCTGTCTGGGGGGATTAGGGGGTTTTGTTTGGGCCGGAGCGGTGAAATGCGGCCGGAAATCAGAAAAACACGCCGCACGGGAGCAGTTCGGGGACGAAATTACACGTAACAACTTGTTGCAGGCAGGCTCAAAATGTGAATTTTGATTTGAGACACCAGTTTCGTGACTTGGCTAAAATCCCGGTATTTCGGATCATATGGGTTGAAGCGTCTTGCCCAGTTCAGAATAATTGACAAATTGAAAAGCAGAATCACGGTGCAACACTGGGGTGTTGCGATTGAATAGGTTGCACTTAGGGCGCTTTGAACAAGACAGCACAAAGGATGTCTTCAATGGACCAAGCTTCATTTAAAAAGACTCTAAAAGTTTCGTCAGGTTTTGCTGCGGCTATGGCTGCGGTGGGTGGGTGTCAGTACGCAGAGGCAACCATCGTTTCCGTGAATGTCGGGCCTAACATGCCTTTCCTGGCAAATTCTCCCCAGTCCTTCTTCCTAACGTGGTCCGGTGGCGCTGCCGTTGGGGTTTGGTCAGGCTATAATGATAGCCAAGGTAAAGACATATTTGCATCTAACGTGCTGAAGGTGTTCGCCTCCGGGGTCACAATCAAATCGACAAATATTGGCGCATCTACTCAGCTCCAGTTCGCCCAATCCAAGACTGGCTCGGAGATCATCGGGTTCAAGACAACCGGCAATCTTTTTGGGTGGTTTAAGGTAAATTGGGGTGGCATCGGTGGTAGTATGGTTTTCAGCAATGGCTACATTAATACTGTAGCGAATGGGTCGATTGTTGCTGGTGGCAACACCGACGGTGGCGGTGGCGGTGGAGGCGCCGCTGTGCCGGAACCGTCTTCTGCCGCCGTTCTTGGTTTGGGTGGCCTTGCGATGGGTGCGGTGGCACTTCGTCGGCGTCGACAGCGAAAAGCCGACTCTGCAGCCTGAAAATTTTTTTGACAATACGCTGAATCAGTGCGATGGGCTTTGCCCCATCGCATTTTTTTTTGCTCCTTGTATTGGCTTGGTTGTGTGTGAATGCCGAGGGAATTCTCGGAATGTCTGCGGAGCGTATCTCCACCACTCAGGTCCAGAAACATCCGGGTTTTTTGAAGTAACAGTAAGCTGCTGAGATAACGTTGGGTCGCTGGTCAGCAGCTTGTTTTGGGATCATGTGGATATTGACCGACGGGCGCGGGTCCCGGATCGTCAGGACTGGTTGGTGTTTCCGTTGTTGTACGATCCGAATTCATTGGCGCGGCACCAGCCTGGGTGTGACGGCTAGTATTGCGTGTGTGGTGAGGATCTCCCACTCTGAGGTTGGGTGTCGTTCATCTGCCAGGGAGCGAACCGCCCGTACAGAGCTAGCGTGCCGATCAGCAATGCCACCTTCACGTGACCAAACTGCTGTGTTGCCTTGATGGAAAGTGACTTGTGTCAAATGAGTGAGTCTTCTCGTGTGCTGTTAGTCGGTTGGGATGCTGCCGACTGGAAAGTGATTCACCCTCTCGTGGATCAGGGGTTGATGCCGCACACCGCTGCTCTGGTGGAGCGTGGTGTCAGTGGCAGCATGGCGACGTTGAAACCGGCTTTTTCACCGATGTTGTGGACGTCGATTGCCACAGGGAAACGACCGTATAAGCATGGGATCCATGGCTTTAGTGAAGTGACGCCGGACGGCAAGGGAGTACGCCCGATCACGAACCTGAACCGACGGGCGCGTGCAATCTGGAATATTCTGACGTTGCAGCAAAAGCGATCGATGGTTGTGGGATGGTGGCCGAGTCATCCCGCGGAGCCCATCAATGGTGTGATGGTATCCAACCATTACTACGAAATCGCCGGTCCTCTTTCGCAACGCTGGGATTTGATGAAGGGGGCTGTGCAGCCATTGGAACTCCGTCAGGAACTAGCCGAACTGCGGGTTCATCCGGAAGACCTGACACCTGAGGATCTGCTGCCGTTTCTGCCGACAGGACCTGAGATTGATCAGGATGTGGATCACCGAGTTGCCACATTGAGCAAGATGCTGGCAGAATGTTCAAGTATTCAGTCTTGCGCGACGCACCTGATGACGCAGGAGCCGTGGGATTTCATGGCCGTCTATTTTGACGCGATCGACCACTTTTGCCATGCGTTTATGAAATATCATCCTCCTCGTCTTGACGGTGTCTCTGAAGAGGATTTTCGACATTATCACCGCGTGGTCACGACAGCGTATCAGTATCATGACCTCATGTTGGGGCGTCTGCTGGAGCTTGCCGGCGAAGATGTGACCGTGCTTCTGATTTCGGATCACGGATTTCACTCTGACCAACTGCGACCATTGGCAATTCCGGCGGAGCCGGCAGGTCCGGCATCGGAACACCGTGATTTTGGCATTTTCGTCATGGCGGGGCCAGGTGTACGACAGGATGCGCTGATTCATGGGGCCACCCTGCTGGATGTCGCTCCCACGATTCTGACTGCATTTGGTCTGCCAGTTGGGGAAGACATGGATGGACGTTGCCTGAAAGATGTCTGGGAAACGCAGCCCAGCGTCAGTTTCATCGAAAGCTGGGACGACGTTGAAGGAGCTGATGGTTCTCATCCTCCTGATGTTGATCAGCATCTGGGAGTCAGTGCGGCGGCGATGGAACAACTGGCGGCACTTGGTTACGTTGATCCGCTTGCCGACGATATGGAGGATAATGTTCGCAAGACCCGACAGGAACTGGATTACAACCTGGCGATATCTTATATGGATGGAGGTCAGCACGGCGAAGCAGCAGGCATTCTTGCCCGTCTCTACGGGGCAAATCCGCTGGAGTTTCGATTTGGAATCCAGCTGGCACAGTGCCTGCGTGCACTGGATATGCTGTCACACCTGGAGCAGTTGCTTGATCATATTGAGAAGGGTTGGGAGGTTGCTGCGGAGGCGGCGCGGGTTCAACTGAAGCGGATCGCTGAACACCTGAAGATTGCCCAGGCGAAAATCAACGCGTCTTCAGACGAGGATGAAAGCAACCTGGGGCCGCGCAAACTGACCCAGAAGCAGCAGC
>JALRDR010000754.1 GCA_023262145.1 Planctomycetaceae bacterium
GCGGGTGACGTGCTTGCCGGAGCAGTCAGGATCAACCCTGCAAGTGCACGAGCCGATCAGATGCGTGCCGCGCTGGAGAACGATTTTGAAGAGCTGCTGTGTGATAATGACGCTGCGGTACTGGAGGTTAATTCGCGAAGTCTTGCCGAGCGGGTTGCTGTGATCAATGTGAATGCTGCGGAACTGGTCCGCCGACTGCGTGCCCATCCCGCCGTCAAGCAGGTCTTTTATCCACGTCCGGATGCTGTATGCTCCGGCGGCGGGCTGATGTCAGTACTGCTCCATGATGCGGCCATCAGAACACCCCAGGTCTTCGACAGGCTCCGCGTCTGCAAGGGACCGAACCTTGGTACTGACTTCACGCTTTGTTGCCCGTATACACTGCTGGCACACTATTCTGAACTGGAAGAGGTTGAGCTGTGTGGTGTCTCCCGCTGGCTGCTCAGAATCAGCGTGGGAACGGAGCCACTGGAGGATCTCTGGGAGCGATTCAAGGAGGCTCTTTGCTGATGGCCAGCGTCGACCTGAACGCCGATCTGGGTGAGGGCGACGGATCGGCGGGCCTGCTGCGTGACCTGGAAATTCTGCAGCAGATCAGCTCCGCAAATGTGGCCTGCGGTGGTCATGCAGGCAGTCTGGAACGCATGCGACAACTGGCCGTTGCCTGTCAGGAGCTTGGCGTGGCGTTTGGCGCCCACCCATCCTTCTGTGATCGCGAGGGATTTGGCCGAAGTCGACCGACAGCGATCCCGGCAGACCTTCAGCAACAGTTACAGCAGCAATTGCAATCTGCCCTGACTGCGGCCGCAGCTGTGGGGATTGCAGTTCATCACGTCAAGCCCCATGGTGCTTTGTACCATGTCATTGAACATGATCCGCTCATTGCTGATCTGTTTCTCGCCGCAGTACAACAGGTGCTGCCCGGCGTGAGGATCGTGGGTATATCAGGAGGACGACTTGTCCGCCGGGCTGCAGAGCAGGGCTGGACGACTGTCCAGGAGTTTTTTGCAGATCGCGAGTATGAGGCTGATGGCAGACTGCGTGAGCGTCATCTGGAGTCGTCTGTGGTCACCGATCACGAGCAAATCTGTCACCGGGCATTGATTGCTGTGCGGGAGGGTCAGGTGAATTGCTTTGGCGGCGGGCTGATTTCGGTTACTGCAGAAACCATCTGCGTCCATGGCGATCACGCGGATTCGGTCGCAGCGGCAACCGCCCTTCGCCGTGCGCTGGAACAGTCCGGAATCCGTATCAGCAGTGCTGAAGGACCGGAGTGCTGAGCTGCACACTGCAGCAATCACGCAATCCTCTTTGGGTGATGATGCAGTCGTTTTGGATCAGAATTTCTGTGAAATTGTGCTGAGCACTGACTTTCTGCACGAGTAAGGTGTGAGAACTGTAAAAGACACGTCGTATGAAGTTTCCCGAATCTGCCACGGGATGTTCAGATTCATGCGGAGTTTATCGGCAGTTGAAACGTAGTCATTCCGGGCAGTCATCGTTCTTTCGGATTTCCTACCAGGCAATTGTTTGCTGAAATTGTCAAGACGGAGCAAATGGGTACTTCTGACTGGATAGTTGTTATCGTCGGGCTTGCGATCATCGCGGGGATTTCAATACGCGCGCTGTTCCGACAGAAGCAGGCTGAAGATTACTTCACGGGCGGCCATCATTCTTCGGTCTGGCTGCTGTCCTTCTTCTCCTTTGGAGCAGGCACCGGCAACGATTCTCCGGGGATGATCGTTGCCAGCACATGGAGGTCCGGAATGTCCGGGCTCTGGTGGCAGTTTATCTGGCTGCTTGTGACTCCGTTTTTCTGGGTACTGGCACCGATTCTGCGACGCCTGCGAGCGGTCACGACCGCAGATTTTTTTCTGGTGCGATTCGGTCGCAGTGCTGCGTTCCTCTACTCCGTTCTTGGGGTGCTGATCAGCATCGTCATCATTTCTGGAATTCTGTTTGGAAGCTCGCGACTTCTGAACACGGTGTGCAATCCGTTTTTTGATCAGCTCTCCGATCTCTTCCAGATTCGCTACCCGATGATCAACCTGAACTATGCTCAGAATCAGCAGCCCCTGCTGGCTTTCAGGCCATTGCAGGGGGACGCGATTGCCGCTCTGTTTCTGGCAGCATTCCTGATTCTGTGCGGTCTTGTCGGGGGTCTCCGCGCTGGTTTGCTGATTGACTGTGTACAGGGTGTGCTGCAGATTGGAATCACGCTGCTTCTCCTGCCGCTTCTGATCTCACGTATCGGCGGCCTCGGCACGGTCGGTAAAATGCAATGGCTGAAGCCGGGGATGCTGGATTTCGTGCTTGACATGGGCGCAAAACGGCAGCTCGTCGATCCGATGACGCCTACTTACGTTGCGGCGATCGGACTTGCTGGTTTGCTCGGTATGCTGGCGCACCCGCATCTCGCCGTTGTCTGTGGTTCTGCCGGTAGCGAGCGGGATGTTCGCGCAGGTTTTACTGCCGGCAATCTGCTCAAACGAGTCATGTCAATTGCATGGGGACTGATCGGGCTCGGATGCGTTATTCTGTATCTGGGGCCGGCAAGTCCGCTGGTGGCAGATTCAAAGCCCTCTGCAGTCCAGCTTCAGACGGAACTGCGCGAGGCTGCGACTATCGATGTCTCTGCACTCCCGGAGTATGAGAGTGCTCGATTGAACTCCACCGACCGAAGGTTTTCTGATCGTGTCTTCGGGCTGCTCATCAGAGACCTGCTGACCGGGGTCTTTCCGGGCCTGCTGGGCCTGTGCACAATGATGCTGATTTCCACGACCGTCAGTCATTGCGTCGTGCAGATGGTGACCGGCAGTGCACTGATCGCAATCCATCTTTGTCGAAATTATCTGACACCGAATCGACCGGACAGCGTGTACCTGTTCATCGGCCGACTCTGTGGACCAGTGATTGTTCTGCTGGCCCTTTTCCTGCAGATGACATATCACGATATCGGAGATTTCCTGCGGCTGTTTATTCGGATCCCGGCAATCATCGGGATCAGCATGTGGATGGGAATCTTCTGGACACGCTGGAATGTGCTCTCTGTTTGGACGGCGACAGGAGTCGGGTTGCTCGTCAGTTTGATCTGCGGATTCTTCCCCGGCGAAGTCTGGACGACGTTTCCGGGATTTCGTCAGATCATGTTCGAACAGACTGCCGACGTTGTGATTCTGAAGGATTCCTGGAGTCTGCTTCTGACGCTGGGCACAGCGCTCATTGCCGGGATCTCCGTAACACTGGTGCAGGACTTCAACCAGGAAGATCTTCTGGAGTTCTTTTATCGGGCAATTCAGACAAAGGTGTCACTGGAAAATCGTGACATGAGGATCACGGAATTCAGCTTTTCGGACGACGATACTGTGATTCCAAGCATCTCTCTCTTCGGCCTGCAGATACCGGGACCCACACGCGGTGGCACCCTCGGATTTCTGCTCACACTGGTCACCGTTGCTGCAGTCATCCTTGCAACCAGGTGGTTCACACTGCGTTTTTAGAACGTGATCGTGAGTCGTTGCGAATGCAGGGCGGTTCCGGAAGCCAGGATTCGGGAGTACTCAAGACAGCGTGTTTCTGCAGCGGAGGCGTAGTCCCCCGGCAACGACTGATGTGCTGCTGAAAACTCCACGTGTGACAGCGAAACAGGTGTGACAGCGACACGACAGCGACACGACGGTGCACAGGGCCGGAGTACAGGGAAACAACGACACTGCTGAACCACAGGACTCATTGCAGGCAGGATTCATTGCAGGCAGGATTCCGAGCAAACAGCGTTCAGGCTGAGCAGGCTCGATCAGAACCAGGGCTCGATCAGAACCGGAATGTTTCGCAGTCAGAGGAGCAGGTCGGGTTGAAATCAGAGGGGTATTCCGTTGACGCTCAGAATTTGCGAGTTTGTGAGTGCATTGCCGAAACGATCAAAATCGCGGAATGACCAGACGACTCGTTTCTCTCGATCTACCTCGATCAGTTGCGGATTCTCAGGACCAGCATGGCAGTTATTGATCAGGATATTACCGCCGGGCAGGACCTGCAGCGACGTGACCCAGGCCAGCTGAATTCCAGGCAGATCATTCTGGTGCAGGCTCCACACGACCTGGCCGGCGGGAGTAACTTCAAGAACTGAATGACCGTTTCCTGTTCCGACAAGCGTGTTGCCATTCATCAGTCGAAGTGCGGAAAACGCCTGATTTCCAAAGGCCTCCACACCATGTCCGGGACGCCTTTCGCGGCCAAAC
>JALRDR010000444.1 GCA_023262145.1 Planctomycetaceae bacterium
AACGTCAGCATCGGATGCGGACAGGTTCGCTTCCAGTACATGTAAAGACTCCGCTGATATAGCTTCTGCCCGGTATCCTGCTCGTAATTCTTCGTGTTACTTGCCGGATGCATCAGTGCAGACCAGAGTCCCTCTGGCTGATAAGGCTTGCTGCCCTCACCCCCCATCGCATCCGCCAGCAGTCCACTGGACCAAAGTCCGATATCACGAATCACCTCCGCATCCAGTCGATACCGTGGGCCACGTCCCAGCAGTCTGTTCTCCGGATCCGAAAGCTCCTCCCGCCATGCAGAACTCTGACGAAACGTCTGTGACATCAGTATCTGTTTGAGCATTCCCTTCAGGTTCCAGCCCGAATCCTGCAGTTCCACGGCCAGCCAGTCCAGCAGCTCCGGATGGGTTGGCTGCTGCCCCTGCAGCCCGAAGTCCTCCGGCGTTCTGACCAGTCCATCTCCGAATACACGCTGCCAGATCTGGTTGACCAGAACCCGCGACACCAGCGGCTGTTCCCGCGATACCAGCCAGCGGGCCAGCCCCAGTCGATTGCGGGGCTGATCTGAAGGAAAACGCCCCATCACTGCCGGTACCTCCGGCTGCAGCGGATCTCCTGCTGGCAGATCATACTCCCCGCGACGCAACAAGTGAGTCGCTCGCGGCTGTTCGAGTTCCTGCGCGACCAGTGTGGTGGAATAACCGGCTTCCAGATCCGTCAGCTGCTGTTGCAGTTGTACGGCCTGCTCCTGCAACGGTGTTCCAGCGAATGCTCCTTCTGCGGCTGCCAGCAGCTGCAGTCGAGCTGCCGAGGCTGCCTGATGCCACTGCTCCTGCTGTTGTGCAGATTGTCCAGCGACCAGTTCCTGCGCCTGCTGAATCAGCTGCGTCAGCTGCTGTTGCAGTCCCTGCCAACTGCCCCACGCGGATACCGAAGCCGGTGCTTTCAGTACCGGAGCATACTCGTACTTGTTGCCGTCAAGCGGACTCTCAGCCGTACTGTTGAAGAAAGCCAGCAGACCATAGTACTCCTGCTGCGTAATCGGATCGTACTTATGGTTATGACAACGCGCACACGTCATCGACATTCCCAGCAGAACCGTTCCCAGGGTCTCCACACGATCAAAATTGTTCTTGGCCTGGAATTCCTCCGGAATGACTCCGCCTTCCGCTGTACTGGGGTTCATCCGCACGAATCCTGTGGCGACCTGCTGTTCCAGTGTCGCCGCGGGAAGCAGGTCACCTGCCAATTGCCACACCAGGAACTCGTCCAGCGGTTGATTCCGATTGAGTGCGTGCACAACCCAGTCGCGCCATGGAAAGATCCCGCGTTTGTTGTCCAGGTGCAG
>JALRDR010001169.1 GCA_023262145.1 Planctomycetaceae bacterium
CGGCGCAGCGTGCCGGACGTTGCGGACGGGTGGGGCCCGGTATCTGCATCCGACTGTACAGTGAGCAGGACTTCAACAGTCGGGAGCCGTTCACCGCGCCGGAGATTCTACGCACAAATCTGGCTTCGGTTATACTGCGGACCAGAGACCTGCAGCTGGGACGACTGGAAGATTTTCCGTTTCTGGATCCTCCGCGCCCATCACACATTCGTGAGGGCATTCGCACTCTGGAAGAGCTGGGGGCCATTATTCCGGCTGATTCCGAGACTACCGAGTCTGTGACCAGGGGATTACGCGGAAAGGAAACGGAGCGACAGCGGAGTGGCGCCCGGCAGCCATTGCCTGGAGAACTCACGACCATCGGTCGTCGAATGGCAGGATTTCCGGTGGACCCCCGGATCAGTCGAATTCTGCTGGCAGCGGTCGAGGAGAATTCGCTGCCGGAAGTCGCAGCCATCGCCTCGTTTCTGGAAGTTCAGGATCCCCGCGAACGACCGGCCGATCGGCAGCAGGCGGCTGATCAGGCCCATCAGATTTTTCGCCACCGCGAATCGGACTTCCTGACAATTCTGAATCTCTGGGATGCATGGCACGATCGTCGAGCCAGTTTGTCGGGTAGTCAGCTGAAGAAATGGTGCCGCCGGCATTTTCTCTCCTGGCTGCGGATGCGGGAGTGGATGGATGTGCATCAGCAGTTGCTGGAGATCCTCCGTGAATCCGATGAGAAGTCTGCAGCAGAAGCAGCTCAGCAGCTGATGCGTCAGCATCGTGAGAGACGTTCAGCGAAACAGCAGCTGGAAGATCATCATGGCAGCCAGCAGGACACTGTTGTCAGCTCGCAGGACGAAAAACAGCGGCCGACACAAGGCAGGCAGGCGCCGTTTCCTCCAGCGGAAAAGCGGCATAATGACTATGACGCTGTCCATCGAGCGTTGATGACAGGACTGCTCACCAATCTGGCGATTAAGAAGCACGACGGTACTTATACAGGGACAGGTGGTCAGCAACTGCACCTCTGGCCAGGTTCAGCATTATTTCCCAAAGGGACCAGCTGGCTGGTCGCTGCTGAACTTGTGGAGACCTCGCGCCGCTACGCACGGACAATTGCCCGGATCCAGCCGCAGTGGATTGAACCGATCGCAGCACATCTGCTGAAGACGGAGCATTTTGAGCCGCACTGGGATTCGGCTTCGGGCAACGTGATGGTGTGCGAGAAGGTGATGCTGCAGGGTCTGACGATTGTGGCCCGTCGAAAACGACTGCTGTCTGCCGTCGATCCTCCCCTTGCTCGCGAAATGCTGATTCGGTTTGGGCTGGTGGAATTTGGTCTGCTTTTTGGTCGTCTGCCTGATGAGGAGGGGACGGCGAAATATGCAGAGGAGGAAGAAGCATTTGCAGCGGGAGAATCCCGACTGTGGCCGGGACGCAGTACGAATGAAATTCCGACTGCTGCTGGCTGGCCGGATGATTTCCCTTTCCTCAAGCACAACCACAAGGTGCTGCAGGAACTGGAAGACCTGCAGGCCAGATCACGAACACAGCAGCTGCTTCCGTCAGATGAAGAGTTGTTTGCCTTTTATGAATCGCGGGTTCCGGCTGACTGCGGCGATCGGATCAGCCTGCGGAAATGGTATCGACAGGCGAGCAGGGGAAATCCGGAATTACTGCAGTTTGACATCAATGACTTTGCTGACAAGACCCGCCGGGATCAGCAGGTTCGGCTGTTTCCGGAATCGGCCGTTTTTGGAAGTCTGAAACTCCCGCTCAGTTATCAGCTGGATCCCGGACGTGATGCAGACGGTGTAACTCTGACACTGCCCGTCGAAGCACTCGGACAGGTGAGCGAGAAGCGTCTGGAGTGGCTGGTACCGGGACTGCTGGAACAGAAGGTACTGGCGTTGATTCGCTGCCTGCCGAAGGTACTGCGGCGTCATTTTGTTCCCGCTCCGGAGACAGCGGCATTGATTGCTGCAGACCTCGAATTTGCGAAGGGAGATCTCCTGCAGGAAGTCGCCGGGCGTTTGTCGCGGTTGTGCGGAGAGTCAATTCCGATCGCGGAATTCAGCCTTGAGCAGATCCCGGACCACCTGCGTTTCAACATTCGAGTTCTGAGCGATGATCGTGCAGTGATTGCGGAAGGGCGTGATCCCGTTCGGATACGAGAACAAGCAGCGGTCAGCGGGTCGGCTGATCAGAGTCTTACCGGACCGTCACCGGAGGAAAAACAGTGGCATCGCACTGGATTCCGAGCATGGGACTTTGCTGACCTGCCAGAATCAGTTGCAGTGAGTCGTGCGGGAATGAAGATTCGTGCGTTTCCGGCATTACAGGACGATGGTGACAGCGTCAGCCTGACTTTGCTGAGTTCATCGGAGGAATCGCGAATCGTGCTGCGGCAGGGGATGCGGAGGCTGTTTCTGCTCACCAACGCAAAACGAATCCGCAATCAGCTAAATAATCTTCCCGGTCTGTCGCAACTGCGTCTGCAGGCATCATCAATTCGAGGAATTCAGTTCAACGAAGAGATCTCGCTGCTCATGGCCGAGCGTGCATTTCTTCCGGATGCGGGTATTCCCCGCAGTGGGTTTCAGTTTGAGCAGTATACGGCAGCTGGTCAACAGCGGCTGGGCGTCGTTGCTCAGGAGCTTACTCAGTTTCTTCCGTTGTTGTTTCGCCGTTACCACGACACACGTCGGGCGCTGGAGCAGACACGCGGTCCGGGTTGGCAGGAAATCCTGCAAAGTCTGCGACAGCAGGTCAGCGAGCTCATGCATCCTCAGCTGTTTTCGAGCACCCCGTGGCCATGGCTGATTCAGGTGCCACGATATCTCGCAGCTGTTCAGCAACGACTGCAGCGGCTGAATTCCGGCGGGTTGCGAGCGGAGCTGGCGATGCAGGATCGGATTGAGCCGCTGGCGGAACTGATCCAGGAGGTGCGGCAGCGGCTGGAGCGTCAGAACCGCAGGCATCCGATGCTGGAGCATGCGGGCTGGCTGCTGCAGGAGTTCCGAGTTCAGGTCTGTGCTCAGAAACTGGGGACCGCCGTTTCCGTTTCGTCAGAACGAATTGAGGAAGTGCTGGCTTCCATTTCCTGATTGCTGGAGTTGAGATTCCTTGCGGCAGCACTTGTGCGAGTGCGGCATGAGGCAAGAATAGCGTCTGTGAATAAATGCCAGATTCGTGCAGTCGGCATGAAGAGCTGAGCCGAACGTAAGGTCGCCAGATTGTTGGAGCTTTTGCAGCAATGCCCGGTTTTCAGCTTACCGAATTCCTCACCGACATTCAGCTGGAGCAATTTCAGGACGCTGGCTATCTGATTCTGCGTGAACAGGTCCCGTTATCATATGTCGACTCAATTCGGGCACTGTCACTGCGGCATCTGCATGGTGAAGTGGGCGATATCGAGTATGAAGCAGAACTGAATTATCCTGGGGCTCCGGAGTCCCTTGAGTCACCCGGAGGCAGAACAGTACGACGTCTGCGGCAGGCTGTCAGTCGAGATCCGGTTTTCCTGCATCTCTTGCGAGAGCCATTTCTGCTGCAGCCTCTGCAGCAACTGCTGGGTGAGCACATCGTCATGCCCCTGGCGCACCACAACTGCGTCATGACAAAACAGCCCGAATACAGCAGCGATACGGGCTGGCACCAGGATACCCGCTACTGGTCTTTCTCCACGCCGGAACTGGTGAACGCCTGGATTGCCCTGGGGCGCGAAGATTCCGAAAACGGTTGTCTGCAACTGCTTCCCGGAACGCACCGGCAACAGTTCTTTGCAGAGCAACTGGACGAGGCGAGATTTCTTCGCAGTGATCTGCCTCAGAATCAGCTGCTGCTGGCCAGTGCTGTTCGCGCAGAGCTGAACCCGGGCGACCTGTTGCTGTTTCATGCCCGCTGTTTTCATTCAGCAACCCGCAATTACTCCAGCGAATGCAAACTTTCTGCGGTGTTCACATTTCGCAGTGCCGCTAACCCGCCAATCCCGGGATCGCGTTCCGCAGCACTTCCTGAACTGCTGTTGTCCTGAAGCGACACCTGCCTGCATTGAGGCATTCCGACAACGCGTAGATTTCCCGCGATGCTGCTGGAACGCCACATCAGGCGATGCCACAGGAGCACAACCGGATTGCTGCTGTGTTGCCGGAAAAATGCACCTGCGGCGTTTTCTGATCATCACTCAGAAATGGATCGGTATTGCCAACCAATCCGCGCGAATGCTGAAGATGGTGTTCCCGCGATATCTGGAGTCTGCGGCGAAACACGATGGCAATTCGTAAAAAGCAGCGGGGATCCCCTGAGTAGTCTGAGCTTCCATGCAAATAATGCGGCCGCGTCTCACCGTTGAGGTTTCAGACAGGCTGTTTTGTGGATTGGAAGCTGAAATGCCACAGGAAAACATTACGCCGGCATCATCGTTCGGTCTTCAGCAACGCTGGGTTCCGCTGCTGCTGCTCGCACAATCTCCATCACTCATCTACTTCGCGATGCAGTCGTCGTCAAATCCGTTGTTGACATCTTTCCCATTCGCTCTCGCTGGAGTGTGCTGGCTTACCATGCGTCACTTCTGCAGCAGGCAGGAGTCATGGCGTCCGGAGCACTTGTTGCTGGTATGCGGCAATGTGCTGTTCTTCACGCTTGCAATGCTGCGAGGGTCTGCATGGCTGGCATGCCTTGGTGCGTGCATGAGTGTGCTTGCCTGGACGTTGTCACGTCGCCTCTGGATCCCAATGCGAACCGTCGTGGCCGTGGCAATTCTGCTGGCTCTGCTGGTGCGAATGCCCCCGTTTCTGCAGAGCACGCTGGAGTCACGGTGGAATCTGACAACCGCGCAGCATTCATCTGAGATTCTGCATTCTGCAGGAATCTACCACCTGTCTGATGCGATGGGATTCCACCTGGTGGGGCGTGTCTTTGATGACCGGTACTTTCGTAGTGGTGCGGCATCGCCATGGCTGTTGTTGCTTGTCTGCACGGCATTCACAATGGTCCTCCGCAGGTCAGTCGTGCACACTCTGCTGCTGCTTTCATTAACGCTGGCCATCAGTTTTGTCTGCGGCATTGGATCCACAGTCCTCGGCATCATGTTGTCTGACTGGACTGGAATTAACTTCTCCAGCGGGGCCGCGGGCATTTTCTGGCGAATGGACTGGTTTGCAGTGGGGATTGCCATGGTGTGGTGTCTGGATCACATCGTGCTTCTGCTTTGTTCGCCGATCCCCGAGATGGCAGAAACGGTAACAGGCCGTCGCGTGCCTCGCGGGGGCGTGGATGAGTTTCCTGATGATCCCTCAGAACGGCTGAGCGGAAACAGATTCACGGATCTCTGGAATCAGTGGATCGCTCCCCTGCCCCCCGTCTTTCAGATTGCCAGTCTGGCTCCGCTGGAAATCCCCGCAGAGCAGATTGAAGCGGCTGCGGTGACTATCGAGAACGAGGAGTCGGTACGGAATGGCCATACCGGATTATTTGCTCTTGCCACGGTCGTTTTTTCATTGATGCTCATTGCTCAGTTCGCACAATTCTTCCGAGCGGGAGGCTGAATCATGTCTGACGAACAGAATCTACACGATGACCAGACCGGAAACAGAGCCATGCGAAGAGTACGTGAATTCACCGGTGGTCAACGCTCATTTCTTGATGGTCTGCAGCCCTCCAGTCAGCTCAGTCCATTTCGACATCTGCATAAGCTACGAGAACAGTTCATCGAGTCACTGGTAAACTGGTTTTATTCGCGTGAGCCAGCTTTGCTTTACCCGGCAGCTCCATTGTTTCTGGTACTCACATTGTTCTTTCTCGTCTCCGGCTGGGGCAGCACGAACGCCGATCCGTCGACGCGACTTGCGGACTTTCGTCGAGTTCATCAGCTTGCCGTGCAGGAGAGCAATTCTGAACTGCGACATCTTTCTCTGAGGGCGATGGAACAGATCGAACCGCAGAATGCGAGTTATGCGATCCAGCGGGCCGAGCTTTTTCTGACTGAAAATGATCCGGAGCAGGCACTGCAGGCACTGGGACCTTTCATTCAACCGGACCGCCGCGGAAACCCCGATGCCAGATTATGGTTGCTTCGCAGAACTCTGACAAAAGACTCAGAATTCTCATTGACCCGCAAGGAAGTGATTCAGCAACTGCATGCCGTTCTGGAGGAAAGCAGGGGGGATCGCGAGGCAGCCCGAACACTCGCCAGAATCTACATGATGACTAAGGAATGGCAGCTTGCCGAGCGTTCCCTGCAGCAGGCAGCGGCTGTTAATCCCGACCTGAACCTGAATCTCCTGAAGCTGCAGATTGCACTGGATCGTCCGCAGGAAGTGCGTGCGAAGACAGCGAGACTCGCTGTCGCAGGACTCCAGCAGCTCTACAACGAAGACCAGCGTGATATCTCGGTAATCACTCGACTGGCTGAAGCTCATTACCTGAATTCTGACTCCGAGTCTGCTCGCAGCCTCCTCATGGAAAAACACACGGAACTTGCTTCCCCAAGAATCGCCCGATCGCTCAGCCAGATGGAAACACTGATCGCCCGCGATCTGATGGATCAGTCTGCTTCATTGAGCGATATCTGCTGTGCCGGGCTTCTGAAGGCAGTCGAACTCAACCCACTGAATGTCACAGCCATTCGCGAGCTGATTCATCTGAAGCAGCTGAACTGTGTCATCTCTCCGCAGCGTCTTTCTGATGCTCTGAAGGTCTGGTCGGAGAAAGCCACTGCTACTGATGCCCGACTGGATGACATCATGGTCGTGGTCTGGCTCCACGATCTTCGTGGAGAGTATCTGCGAGCGGCCGAGCTTGTCAGTGCACAGCTGGACAAGCAGCCGGAGTTGTTGAGATACACCACTCAGCTGCTGATTAAGGCTGATCGCGTCCCACAGGCTCGACTGCTTGCTCGGACAGAGCTGATTCGAATGGAAGAGGCCTTGCGCAGCGAACCGGGTAGTGTCGCCCTGAAAAACCAGCTCGCGGGTGCCTACCTGAGCCTGCTGCAGCCGCGCGATGCGGTGGAACTGCTGCAGGAAAAAAGTGAAACTTCAGCCTCAGGAATTCCCGAGAATCCGGAATCAGCAGAATTGTATGCAGAGGCATTACTGGGGTATTTCGATGAACTGGTCGGGCTGTCCGGCAGAGTGCCGCAGCTCAATTCTGTTGCGATGCCACGAATTCATGATCGGCAGCAGGGGCGAATGCTCACTCGTCTGCTTACCACTGCCATCACCGCAGCCGGCAAGGACAGCAGGCACCCAACGGTCCACCGCTGCCTCGATCGCCTTTGCCGAATCGTCTCGTCAAGAAGCCCGGCAGCTGACATGGCCTCCGAAGCTCTGAACGCGCTGCGTGCTGAGGGAAACTGCAATCTTCAGATCCTGAATATCCTTGCTGCACAGGCACTGGAACTGGGGCGATATGACGATGCCGTGAAATGGCTGGGAATCGCGTCTCATGCATCCAGCGAAGAGAATCCAGGAATTCTGAACAACCTTGCGATCGCTCTTGTTCGCAGCCAGCCACCGCAGCCGATCGCTGCTCTCGAACGGGCCAACAAGGCAATCGGACTGATGCCGAACCATGCAGATCTGTTGTCAACCCGTGGAGAAATCTTCATCGCGATGAACGACTGGAAGAACGCTCAGGAAGATCTCCAGGCATCCCTGTCGCTTCGTTCCGACAAGTCGAGGGTGCATCGGATGATGGCAGAGACTTTGCGGGCACAGGGGTCGCTGGATGAAGCACAGCGGCATCAGAAACGGGCCATCGAACTGGAAAAGGGACTGTCAGGTTCTCAGGCGTCACTCTGACTACGGAGATTCCTGTCCGGGCAGTCACGGAAATTCCGCTGACAGCCCGGGCTTATTGCTGCTCAATGTCTGCATTGCGTCGAATCAGGAAGTCGAACTGCTGCCCATAACGAGTTCCATCGAGCGTAATATCCAGTGGAACAATCTCCGGGTGTTCTGCTGCGGCCTCTGCTGGCCGCCCTGCTGCCCGCCGGAGTCGCACACGTTCCTGTGAACGCGTCTGCGGGGCTGTCACTCCCTGCAGAACACTGCGGTCAGCTTCGACTCCGTCAGGCAGTCTGAGCACCACTCTGTAATTCTGATGAGTTGAGCGGAAGTTACGAATCGAGATCGTAACTTCCGCCTCAGTCTGCTCCGACAGATCCACGCGATACGGATACGCTGAAACCCAGTACGGGTCAAAGCTGTATTCATAGTCAGTATCGGGCAGCAACTCCCGGCAAAGCGTGATCATTGATTCTGACCATGCGAGGTACCGGTTGATGAAGTTCTGCGGATTCTGCATGACCCATGAGTGTCCGCCCATCAGAATGTCCGGCTGCAGTTGCTTCAGATATCGCGCGGCATAAAGGTATCCCTCCTCAAAAACGCAGCTGTTCCGCGCAACAACAGCCTCATGCCCGTCCTGTTCGGGAGCACTGGGGTTGCCGAACAGATTGTCCCCCGTGAAGGCAACGCGTTGCCCGTCAATCTCCAGCCAGAGACAGCAGCCGAATTCTGTCTGCCCCGGCATCCAGTCAACCTGCAGCGTATATCCTTCCCATTCGATCTGTTCGCCCCGACGAATTGCACGATCGATCGGCATTCCATCGAAGCCATCGCCGTATGCCGAAACAAGAGCGGCATAGTCATAGCGTCGAGGGTTCTCGCAGCGGTCGGCAATCATGTCCAGTGTCCATGACTCAGCGCCGTACTTCTCGCGCAGTACGGGCCCCATCAGAAAATGGTCGCCATGCATGTGGGAGATCCAGAAAGCGTCAATTTCCTTCAGCCCCAGATGTACACGCATGCCGATAATAATCTCCTCCAGCATCGATTCGGGCATCAGCCCACAGTCAAGAATCAGCCCTTTTCCGGAGTCGGAGACGATGATTGCAAAATTCTTGCCCTGCGTTTCGTGGCTGAGTTTATAGAGGTGCGGAGTCACTCGACTGATCAGCGGCACAGGCGTCGGGACCGACAGAGAATCGCGGTCCTCGGGAGCTGAATCGAACACCGGATATCCGCGTACATACTCCGCTCGAAAGCTCACCAGCTTTTTCTGGTATTCGGTCAGCTGAGCGGATGCATTTCTGATGATTGGACCATGAGCAGGCAACAGTACGTCAGATCTTGCGATCTGCAGTCTTGCTACCGAATCCAGAAGTGTGTCGATTCCCTTGCCGAAGCCATAATCCCACTCGCTGTCATACCATGTCACCATCCGCGCTCCGTCATGAATCAGGTCACCTGTGAAGGCGAACCGTCGACCGCCGGATGCCACAAGAAAGCTCATACTGCCCGGACTATGACCTGGTGTGCTGATGCAGCGAATCTCAAAACGGCCCCATTTGATGAGCTGACTGTCGGTGAGCAGTCCGGACGGTGATAACGGCAGAGCAGCGGGACGCACGTAACTGGCGCCGTACACAGAATATTCATCCCCAAGTGCGGGATACCATTTGCGAAACATTCGGGGCGTCTCAAAAAGACGGCGTTCCGCATCCGGAACCAGGACTTTCGGAGCGTCTTCCGGCAGCGGCAGCAGCCCCTGATACTGCTCTCGATGATGATGGGTCAGCAATACCTGATCAACACTGGTGATCCCGGCTGCGGCGAGTGCGGAACGAATCCGGCCGTTTCCGTAATCAATCAGCAGGGCTCGACTGCCGTCCCGCAGAATCCACACATTGCAGGTATCGGTCCATTGATACAGTTCCGGAAATTCCTGCGGGAATGGCTGCTGAAGCTGAGACGGATCCACGCTGACCGGCTCATCAGCCACAACGGCAGCAGACAGACACAACGCGAACAGGACCCCCATCATTTGTCTGATCATCTGCTCTCTCCGTAATCGATGCCCGGGAAATCCGGCCCTGAAAGTGCTGCGTTGCTTTCGGCCTGGTCTCAGTTCACAGCAAGCAGTCTGCGAATTCCTGCGGTCAGTTCATCGTCGACAGTTTCTGCACTGAAGGCAACGCTCACCTCGTAGCCACCCTGCGGCCATGCAGGGCGAACCGGGATGTACCACGGTCCTCCGTCACCATAGGCGGCAACGGCGACAAATCTGTCGCCTCCGATCTGCTGAGCTCTGAGCTGATACTCGATAAATGATTCTGCAGGCAGGTGCAGCATGCAGATATCGTTGATGTTCAGACTGCTCAGCACAATCGGAAGCCCGCTCTCCACTCGCTGCTTCCATGCAAGTTCAAAGGCAGGACGATTGCGCCCGACTGTTGATCGAGTGCGATCACTGATCTGTTCCGCAAGTGTTTCAGCTGCAGGAACAGCTCGAGCTGCAGGAAGAATCTCCGCAGTTTTCCAGTCGACAGATTCCACCGGTCTGGGAGTGAGCGCCTTGTCTGCCAGAGCCATCCCGGCGTAGATACGATCCGCCAGAATCTGACGCATTTCCGGGGAACCGTCGTTGTACTTCCCTGCGGCAATATTGCCGGCGGCTCCAGTAAAGTAAATCTGAGTCGTCCCAGGGAATTCCTGCTGCCTTCGTTTTCTGGCAAGCCCCGGAAAGTCGCTGCTGGCACGACCGTCTCCGTAGTAACTCATCGGATGCACCGAGTAATAATGACAACAGACGATTTTCTGTTCACCATTGCAGAACGCGACTGTGCGCAACTGCGGGTCAATCAGACCTTCCGTCATTTCCCTGAGCGCCTCGTCCCGACAGGAACTTCCACGCATGCTGATGATGCGACCATCCTGATCCAGATTGATTCGTCGGTTCGATGCCACCTCTCTCACCGTGCCACTGCCACTGGCAATGTGTGTCACCGGGACCGCTTTTGTGATCGCTTCCCTGATGGCAACCTGCAATCGCTGCAGACAGTCTGCAAAGAATTCAGGGAGCATCGTATTGGGAAGGTCGCCCTGCTCATCAATCAGGCGCTGCGTATCAAGGCAGGCAAAAGGGGCATTGTGCTGATGCACGCACTGCACAGCGGCACGATCCGGAGTTGTTCCGGCGGCGTCTGCCATCGCTGTCCGCCAGAGCAGATGAGTGCGATTGAGCAGCCCGGTCCAGTCGACTGCGCAAACGACAACCGGCTTTCCAGCACCAAGCAGTACGTAACCAATCGCTTCCTGCGTATCATCAACAGCTTCGATCGGACGAATCCAGCCACCGCAGCAGCCATGCCCCTGCGGTGGTGTCACATCAATACGAAAAGGCGCGATTCTGAGAGATTCCGACGGCTGACTGGCTGCTCCGGAAAGGCCCGCGGGCATAACAGCTGCCCCTGCTGCCTGAAGAATCTGCCTGCGACTCAGATCGGTCATCGCTCTGCTCCTGCTCGTGAATCTGCTGCCGGACTGAAGCCACAATTGTTGCCGGAAATATCCGCATTGGCAAACCGATCGCAGTACTGGCGGGGATTCAGCGGGCAGAGAACTGCAGTCGGGCAGAGAACTGCAGTCAAGCGGCAACGCTCAGCAATTCATTCGGAGCGATCTGCCACAGCGGGCGTGGATGACGCTGCGGCGCGGAGGAAAACGCAGCCCAGCGGGGGTAACGTCAGTGTCACGTGGAATGGCTGGTTGTGCAGCGATCGCTTCACCGCTGCAAGTTCCCCCGAGTTCACCACACCAGACCCCCCAAAATGAGCGTGGTCGCTGTTGAGCAGTTCTTTGTAACTGCCCGGATAAGGAACACCAATCTGGTAATCACGATGCACTTCCGGCATGAGATTCACCGCCACTACGATCACCTCCTGCGGATCCGTTGTTCGCCGCAGCCAGGCCAGCACACAATTCCGGGTGTCGTCTCCGATCAGCCATTCCTGCCCACTTGCAGTGTGATCAGTGAGGAACAAGGCGGCTGTACTGGTGTAGAGCCTGTTCAGTTCTGCCATGAGACGACTGATTCCCTGGTGGGTTTCAAAATTCAGCAGCGGCCAGTCCAGCTGAGCTTCACAGTTCCACTCGGACCATTGTCCAAATTCGGTTCCCATGAAGTTCAGTTTCTTGCCTGAGCTTCCATACTGCAGGCAAAGCAGCAGTCGCAGTCCGGCAAACTGCTGCCACTGATCGCCCGGCATGCGTGACAGCAGTGACTTCTTGCCATGAACAACTTCGTCGTGCGAGAGCGCGAGGACAAAACTCTCTGAGGCAGCGTAAATGCTTCTGAAAGTCAGGTCGTTGAGGTGGTATGGGCGATGAATCGGATCACGTTGCAGAAATCGCAACGTATCATTCATCCATCCCATGTCCCACTTCAGCGTAAACCCGAGCCCGCCTGTGTAGCACGGTCTGGAAACTCCGGGCCATGCCGTTGATTCCTCGGCAATGGTCAGTATTCCGGGAAACTCAGCATGCAGATGTGAGTTCATTTCCTGCAGGAATCGAACCGCCTCTTCGTTTTCACGACCTCCCTGTTCATTGGGAATCCACTCCCCGTCCTTTCTGGAATAGTCCAGATACAACATTGATGCGACGGCATCCACACGTATTCCGTCGATGTGATAGACATCGCACCAGAAGCGAGCACTGGACAGCAGAAACTCACGGACCTCGCGTCGACCGTAGTTGAAGATGAGCGTATTCCAGTCCGGATGGAATCCCTGACGTGGATCAGCGTGTTCATACAGGCAGGTTCCATCGAACCCGGCAAGTCCGTGTCCGTCCACCGGAAAGTGTCCCGGCACCCAGTCCACCAGCACACCAAGTCCATTCTGATGCAGGTGATCCACGAAATACTGGAAGTCGTCGGGGCTGCCAAAACGGGACGTCGGTGCGAAGTAACCGGTTGTCTGATAGCCCCATGAAATATCGAGCGGATGCTCCGTAATCGGCATCAGCTGCACATGAGTAAACCCGAGCGGGATCAGATACTCCGTGAGCGCGTGAGCCAGTTGTCGATAGTTCAGAAAGCCATCATCGCATTCAGAACGTCGCCAGGAACCGGGGTGCATTTCATAGATCGCCAGCGGCTGTGTCTGCCAGTCCACGTTACGACGTGATTGCATCCAGGCGTCATCGTTCCAGCGGAATTCCTGAATCGGCCAGACGACGGACGCTGTGGCGGGACGCAGTTCACTGCAGAAAGCAACCGGATCGGCTTTCTCAAGAGTCTGTCCTGCCCGAGTGCGGATGGCATATTTGTAGCGACTGCCGGCATGCACTTCCGGGACCATCCCGTTCCAGACACCACTGTCGGAAGAATTCAGATTGTCGATTCCCGGCTGCCAGGAATTCCGATCAGAGATGACAGAGACGGCCTCCGCATTCGGTGCCCAGACGGCAAATTGGGTTCCGCCGGGAACCGGATGAGCGCCCCAGCGGCGATAGAGAGTGTGGCTGTCCGCTGCAAGGCGGAAGGTGGCGTTCACAGTAGATTCAGATGCAGTCATCCGGACAGATTCCGACTGAAGTCGTCAGTTGTGGATCTTCCTGGGCGGAGCAGTCGTGTCGCATCGACCGTGCATCGATGTGCAACGACCGTTACCCGTTCTGAACTGACTACCTTATTCCGGGAAGAACACAAATCCGGAAACTGCCAGAGTGATCAGATTCTCAGAGACTGCTGTCGGGAAGCGATCGCGAGCGTTTGCGCTCTCCACAGAATCAGCATCGCTGCCAGATTATCTGGCAGCTCCGGATGCTCCGGCACGCAGGTTTCCTCGGCGGTATGCCTCCGCAAGCGCTTTGGGAACTTCAGATTCTGACAGCACAACCTCGGCCTGATTTTCCTGTGTGAGCGCCCTCATTTCCTGCTCTTCGGCGACAGCCGCAGCACGCCGTTCTTCCGCATGAGCGCGGGCAATTCGCTTGTCGGCTTCTGCCTGATCTTCCTGCAGTCGGGCACCAACATTGTCGCCAACATCGATATCCGCGATGTCAATGGAAACAATCTCATAGGCAGTCTGCGAATCAAGCCCTTTCTCAAGCACCGTTCGGGCAATCAGCATCGGATTCTTGAGAACGTCCTTGTGGGTTTCACAGGAGCCGATTGCGGATACGATTCCTTCCCCAACCCTGGCAATAACAGTCTCTTCTGTCGCACCGCCGATCAACTGGCTGATATTGGTTCTGACTGTAACTCGAGCCCGTGCCTTGAGCTGAATTCCGTCCTTGGCAATTCCGTCCAGTGTCGGGCGCATACTGCGTTTGGGATCCGGACAGTCAATGACCTTGGTACGAACACTCATCTGTACGGCTTCGAGCACATTCCGCCCGGCAAGTTCAATTGCCGCTGCGGTATCCCAGTCGAGCGGAATCTGAGCACGCTGAGCCACAATCATCGCTCGAACCACCTGAGGAACCTGCCCCCCGGCGAGCATATGGGATTCCATCGCTGCCGTCGTAATCTCGTCAGAGAGTCCCGCCTGGACAGCGTTGATTCGCGAATCAACGATGACTCTGGGATCGATCCGCTTGAGCTTCATTACGACAAGCTGAAACGGGCTGATACGCGCCTTGGACACCATCGCACGAAACCAGAGGGAGGCCACTGAGGCAAACATGCCCAGGAACAGAATCAGTATCAGCACAAAGATTGCTGACAGTGACATGATCAGAATTTCAGTGAAAGACGAGCTGGCACCGAACTGTGCGAAAATCAGCCCATGCAGAGAATGTGTCATAAAACTTACTCCGGTGTCTCACCAGCCCGCAGTGAATCACAAGTGCCACTGCCCTTCGACCCGCTGCTGATGTTAACCGCTTTTTGTGCAGGGGGCAAAGCAGTCGGCAGTTCGATTCAGTTCAGGCCAAGCGCCTGCAGAATCGCCTGCTCGTCATTGTCAACAACGACGGGCGGATTTGCCAGCGGTGTTTCATGGACACCGGCGGGAATGAG
>JALRDR010000003.1 GCA_023262145.1 Planctomycetaceae bacterium
GGGGTGCAGGAGATCGAATCGGGGATGGCCTCGGCGGCGCTCGGCCTTTGCTGCGACCGCACCTCGAACGGGCCGCACATCTACTACCCGAACCCGAAGGGACCGGGAGGCACCGGCGCGGCTGAGAACTGGGTGGACTGCTGGAGGAAGAATCGACTGGAGCTGCGACAGAAGAAATGAAGGGGATGAAGTTCTTTGCCTCATTCGCGCAGCCGTGCCACTTTGCTCATGTGACAGGGCAGTCAGATAAGGCGTTACTGATCCGCGAGGAAATGCATTTTGCTGTAGGTGACGATGGAGATTATGTGATCGCCTTTATCGTCGTCCCACCGGCTCAGGATGTGACATTTCAACTCGAACTATCTGTGTTTGAACGTGACTGTCCCAGCAGTCCACATGCGGTCAAACATGCAACCATCACCGTCGGGCCACGGCAATTGCAGATCAGCTCCGCTCTGGAACCAGGCCAGTCCCGAGAGTATCTTGTTGTGCAGACTGGACATTCGCATGGACTGGCAAAGTTGATGAAATCAGCTCAGGACTCTGATCTTGCCGGGAGGCTGACCCTGCAACGAAGTGGTCGAGTCTCTTTTCATGCTCCAAGGGTCAGGGTTGGTCAGGGGATTTCAGGTCTGCAAACGCGGTGATGAGATTGTAAGTAAACGCGATCCTGGTGGTTTCCCGGCGAAACTGACTTAAGCTGGCGATTCCCGATGCCAGATTCCCGCTGATTCAACCGCCGCCACGGCACCTCCAGCGTCCTGCTCATCATTGCCAGAAAACCAGACACTCTTGTGAGCGATACACTCAGCATAAGTCAGCTTTGCATGTGGATGTTGAAATTTGCGTCCGTCCTGCGGCAATTTGAGCCACCACTCTGTCCGGCAACAGCAATCTTCGACAACAGTGCGCTGAGCGTGACCTGTCGTGCAAAGCCTTACGGTAATCGCCTGCATTCGAACTGCTCTCAATTTGCAATCGAAATACATGCAGTTCGGCTGCTTAGAGGGGGGAATGTCTGACCAGCTGAAGTATGCGAAGACCGTGAACAGATCGTCGGATGCGCCAACTTGGCATAAGAGTGCGGTCGGTACCATGGTCCTTACAGGCGTAAAAAACGGCATAATGCTTCTGTTCCTCACTTTGTCGTGCCGAATATAGCAATAACGGGCAATCAGCATTTGCCTGTTCATGCCAGGGAGGGCTGCGATGAGGGGTTGGTTTGCGGCAGGGATTGCCGGAGCGGTGTCGAGTGTCGTTGTTCTTGCGACCGTTTGGGTGCTGCAGCAGGGGTCGCACACATCCGGATCGGGTGGTATTCCAGCGGGGCAGTTCGGCAACGCGTCGCGGTTCGAGCAGAAATCGCCGGAGTCGGGCAGTGATACTGCATCGTTGGATGGTTATCGCCGGCACACTGCTATGCCTGAGATTGGGGAGTTCAGCGATGCTCCAAAGCTCGAAAACCGCCGCGGATCGCCGTCGGGTTCAATTCCCGTTCGAAGTGCGAGCTTTACTTCGACAATCGCGTCTGCAGCAGAACCAAATACAATTGCTGCTGTTCTGCCATCAGCAGAATTTGTCTGGTATAGCGATGCGAATCCTCGCGAGAAAATAAAACTGACATGGCCCGAGGATGGCCTTGCAATCGTCAGCCTGAGGAAAAACGAGTCACTGAAACCTGGTGGGGAAGGGAATGGCTGGGGAACCGATAGTGGCGACCTGAATTTGAAGGCGGTAGAGCTGGCTGGGAGTGCAGTTGCCGATTTCGTCAGCAGCGTCAATCCAGATAAGCACACGCGAATCGGTGTACCAGGGCTTTATTATGTCCAGGGAAATGGCTGGAGCAAGCCCCAGCTGATTCTTGTTGTAGCTGACAAGCTCCCTGAGCAGTTTTTTCCGTTGACGGTTGAGGCAGACGACACTCGCTTCAGCAATGTGAACGAAAAGCTCCTGAGTTCCAACCTGAGTTATGCCGACGAACTCGCGGAGCGGTTAAAAGACTCACTGAGTTGGACGTTGCAGGATGGCATTCGCGACAAAGAGCCCTCCAGCGTGGATCGAGTCGGAGGCTACGCTGTAACGGTGACAAACCGCAATGTATATCGCACCACCTGGAGCGGGGTTGTCTCAACGCCGATGCCTCTCGAGTTTGTTGATCGCGTTAAAGTGACATTGAAAGACTCAGATAAACATCGCCCGACCGTGATCTCAGTATTAGGCAGAATTGAACCACCACCGAAGGAAAGCAATTATTACTGGGAGTTCCAGAAGCATGATCTCGTTGGTGACAACGAGACGCATCCGTTGCCCGGAATTGAGATTGGATTCCGCATTCAAATTGGTAAGGGCGCAGATGTTAATTCTGATATTCAGGTAAGAAACGGCACGAGCGGTAGTTTCACGAACCTC
>JALRDR010000040.1 GCA_023262145.1 Planctomycetaceae bacterium
GATATATCAACTTATTGTTAGCATGTTAATCATATTCGGTTCGAAATAGAAGATAAAATTAGAAATATTTTGGAATAAAAAACCGGAAACTGCGCGAACAATTTCCGGTTATATGTAACTTATTGAAAAGAGGGCGGTTGTCCAGCATTCCCGGAGGTCGCCTGACGACGGAGCAGATGCTGGCGGAGCTGGATCTCTGTGAACAACTGGCGAACGGAACGCTGCGAATTACCACCCGCCAGGGTCTGCAGCTGCACGGCGTTCTGAAAAGCAACCTGAAGCAGTCCATTCGTGAAATCAATCGCATCAAGATGACAACCTTTGCAGCATGCGGGGATGTCAACCGTAATGTGATGGCCTGTCCTGCGCCGTTCAGAAACAATCCTGCGCACCAGCAGATGCAGCAGGTCGCACAGCAGCTGGCCGTTCACTTCCGTCCCAGGACAACTGCATATTTCGACATCTGGCTCAGGGACGAAGACGGTAATGAAACATCCGCCGCCGAATTTACACCGGTGGAGGAACCCATCTACGGGACGCATTACCTGCCCCGCAAATTCAAGATGGCAGTGGCTCTCCCTGAAGACAACTGCGTTGACGTCTATACTCAGGACCTCGGCCTGCTGGCCATCGTGGACGAAGGTCAGATTATTGGATTCAATCTGATCGCCGGTGGTGGTATGGGACGTACTCCATCAGCCGAAAAAACATTTCCGGCTGTCGGACAGAAACTGGCTTTCGTCCCCTCAGACCAGCTGATCGAAGTCTGCGAAGCAGTCGTTGCAGTCCAGCGTGACTTTGGTAATCGTGTGGATCGCAAGCGTGCCCGACTCAAGTATCTGATTTTCGACTGGGGAATGCCGAAGTTCCGGGCCACGGTCGAAGAGTACCTTGGCAGAACGCTTGAAGACCCCCACCCGGCTGACGTTACCGGAGTGGACGATCATATGGGCTGGCATGAACAGGGCGACGGCAGGCTGTTTCTGGGGATCAATGTCGAAAACGGCCGCATCAAGGACGAGGGTAACCTGCGTCTGAAATCGGGGCTGCGCGCCATCCTGCAGCGGTTCCAGCCGGAAATTCGGCTCACCGCACTGCAAAGTATCATTCTCTGCGACATCGATCCGTCTGATCGTCCGGAGCTGGAATCGATGATGCGGGAATACGGCATTCAGGCAGCTGAAGATCTCACACTTGCCCGTCGGTATTCCATCGCCTGCCCGGCGTTTCCCACTTGCGGGCTGTCAATCACTGAAGCCGAACGTGCCCTGCCGGCCATTATTGATGAGTTGGATGTGGAACTGGCGAAACTGGGTCTGCAGAACACAAAACTTGCCATTCACATGACAGGCTGCCCCAACGGTTGTGCACGACCGTACACGCCCGATATCGGCCTCGTCGGACGCGCGGTTGGAAAGTACACAATGTTTCTCGGCGGGAACCCGGAAGGAACTCGATTGGCTTTCACGTTCCGTGACATGGTCCCGGCTGAGGAGATTGTTGGAGTACTGACGCCTCTGCTGCAGGCATGGAAAAGCGAGTCGGCCGCAGAGGAATCATTCGGAGATTTCTGCTGTCGCAAAGGTCAGGAAACACTCGAACAGCTCATCGCGTAGCGCAGCCCACAGTAACCTGCTGCAGAAACGAGTCACCACCCGGCTCAGACCGCTGTCAGAACGGCAGCAACCATTACATCAACTCAGACTCTGCACGGCAGCTCAGTCAGGCAGCACTTAGTCAAGCGGCTCATCCCGTCCGGGCCGCAGCAAACCATGTGCGTCGGTAATCCGCCCGTACAACGCCGGGCGGCGGTCAGCCAGACGATCGATCACATGCAACCCGGGAACTCGCACCGCGCGCTTCCTCCGCGCTTCATTCACTGCAATCTCGGCACGAATAACCCCCGGACGATCCGTATCAATTCCGTCCATGGTTGTCCCGGAGGGATGACAAATACGGCTCAGACCGATGAACGAGAACCCGTTTTCGGTCCCGACACGGTTCACAGCTGCGAAGAACACACCATTCTCCATCGCCCTTGAATTGGTCGCATACTCGGCCATCTGACGGCCCCCCGGCGGCCAGTTGGTTGGCAGGACAATCAGGTCCGCCCCCTCCAGCGCGAGGATTCGGGAGGCTTCCGGAAAACCACCGTCGTAACAGATCAGCATGCCGATCCGCACACCACCTGTCTCAAAGACCTGAAAAGGCCTTTCACCAGCAGTTGTAAAGCGGTCAACTCCCAGCCACGGCAGATGTACCTTGCGGTAGCTGCCCACCAGCCCATCCGGACCGATCAGCACAGCTACGTTATAAAGCTGATCTCCGTCGCGCTCCAGCATTCCGAAAATACAGGACGTCTGCAGTTCGCTGCAGATCGCAGCCACCCGTTCCGTGGTCGCCCCGGGAATCGACTCCCCGTACTCCAGAGCTTCCTCCAGGGAGTCGAAGCAATACCCAGTCACGTAGCACTCCGGAAAGATGATCAGCTGCGTTCCCAGAGCGGCTTCGTCGCGCAGCACCTGCTCCAGCCGTGCCAGATTCGTCTCTGGATCCCGAAACGCAACATCCGTCTGAATACCGGCAATCTTCATCGTTCTCCTCCCAGTTGATCGAGGCCAGAAACCGCGGTGCAGACGCAGTGCCTGCGGCAGTCACTGTCATTTGCGGAAGCATACCAGCAAGCGTCATTGCGGGCGAATATCACTGCCAACCCGCAGTTGTGCCGGGATATCGGCAACATCTGCCGTTAGTCTGCCTGCCGGACATTGCGACAGGTATCAAATGTAACGATTACTCAGATTCTGCAACATTGAACGGATGCTCCGGACGATGATAAGCAGGTACTAGGTGCCAGCTGCGATTCCAGCGGCCGGCCCACGACATCTGGACCCCGCACAACAAGGTGTGACAACGTGAAGACTAACTCCTCACGCCCCGGTATCTTCCTGACACTTACAGCAGCGATGTTCTGCAGTGCCGCACTTACCGGGTGCCAGACCACAATTGGCGGGCAGACCATGCCGTCGCCGGATTACCTGGCAGACGATGTTCAGTTCTACCCGGCCGGCCCGGAGTTTCCACTGACGAATCAGGTGGAAGCCTCCCGCAAACAGGCTGCTGCTGTTGAGGAAATTGATCAGGATTACTGACGAATCCGCGTGAGTTCAGAAACCCTGCTGCGACTCGGGAGCCACTTCCGAGTCGTTTTGCTGCGCACTCTGTCCAGCCTGCGTTGCACGAGCATCCGGACGCGAGCTGTTCTGTCGACCACTTGCCTGTCGGACCACCCAGCCCGCAGCTACCATCCCGAACGCAGCTGTCATGAAAGCGGCCGTTCCGTAAATTGTCCGTCGCTTCTCACAGGCATGCGGCGAATCTTCCCGATGCGGACAGATGCACCTGAAACCGCTCTCAAGATCCCACTCCGGAACCTCCGGTTGCAGTACCTCT